>NZ_JBIPPD010000265.1:0-3878 GCF_044368625.1 Flavobacterium sp.
ATGTGTCAAACTTATTGCTGATTGGTTGCTCCTCAGCAGAGCCAATGTCCTCTTCAGTTTGATGTGGTAATATAATTAATTTAAATTGAAAAATTACCAACTATTTTTGACCACATTACCTTTTATTTTAAGATGATAAAATCTATAACGCTTATTTTATAGAACTGATGATATCATGTTTGGTAATTATATGGTGTTTACCATTTTCTAATTCGACTAAAACTGCTTGATTGTCTTTGGTAATCAATTTAGAGATTTCATCTATGGTTGTATTTGCTTTTACAATTGGAAAAGGCTTACCCATAATTTCACGAATCGGTTTATCGGCTATATCTTTGTCGGCGACAAAACTTCTGAATAAATCGGTTTCATCAATGCTACCTACAAAACCAGTAGTATCAATTACAGGAATTTGAGAAATATTGTATTTCTTCAATCGCTCAATTGCGTGAGAAACTAACTCCTCAGTACGAACGATTACTAAAGGTTTGTCACTATGGCTTTTAATCAAATCGGAAGCTTTGGTAATATCTTCGTCTAAAAATCCACGTTCGCGCATCCAGTCGTCGTTAAACATTTTTCCAACATAACGGCTACCGCTGTCGTGGAACAGTACCACCACAACATCTTCAGGTTTAAAATGCTCTTTTAACTGGTGCAATCCTTTGACGCATGAACCGGCCGAATTACCAACAAAAATTCCTTCTTCGACGGCTATTTTTCGGGTGTAAACGGCAGCGTCTTTATCGGTGACTTTAGTAAAACCATCAATTAATGAAAAATCGACATTTAGGGGTAAAATGTCTTCGCCAATACCTTCAGTAATATAGGAATAAATTTCGTTTTCGTCAAAAATTCCGGTTTCGTGGTATTTTTTAAAAACCGATCCGTAGGTATCAATTCCCCAAATTTTGATGTTTGGATTTTTTTCCTTTAAATATTTAGCAACCCCAGAAATTGTTCCGCCTGTTCCTACACCCACTACAAAATGAGTTACTTTTCCGTCGGTTTGCTCCCAAATTTCAGGACCTGTTTGCTCGTAATGAGCTACTGCATTGGAGGGGTTATCGTATTGATTGACGTACCATGAATTGGGAATTTCAGTTGCCAAACGTTTTGAAACTGAATAATACGACCGAGGATCAGTTGGTTCAACATCGGTAGGACAAACTACAACTTTGGCTCCAACTGCCCGAAGAATGTCCATTTTTTCTTTGGATTGCTTGTCGGAAATCACAAAAACACATTTATAACCTTTGACAATTGCTGCTAGAGCCAATCCCATTCCTGTATTTCCGGAAGTTCCCTCGATGATTGTTCCTCCAGGTTTTAATCGGCCATCAGCTTCGGCATCTTCAACCATTTTTAGAGCCATTCGGTCTTTGGTGGAATTTCCTGGGTTAAAGGTCTCTACTTTAGCCAAAACCAACGCATCAATCCCCTCAATTACTTTATTTAGTTTTACGAGTGGTGTATTTCCGATGGTTTCTAATATATTTTTTGCGTATTTCATACTGAGTTTGTTGGGTTTTGAACGAAACTGTTCCTTTTTAAAATGAGTACAAATATATTGATAAAAAAAGACATTACAAAAGTGCTATGAAAACCCGACTAACCCCGATTATCTCATACGATGCTATTGTTTTTGTAATGCTTTCGATGAATACAAAGCATTTGCAGCGAAACTGCCCGACTTTTTGGACGGGTATTGCAGCGGAAAGCGGGAATAGGGATCCCTAAAGAGCCTAAAGATTCGTTCCAACAGATTATTGAAAAAAGTTCCAAACAACACCAAAACGTACCATAAAATCGCGATACGGATAGCTTGGAGCACTGTAAAAATCGTTGCCGGTGAAGGATGAATTGAAATGTTCTGCTTTTAAATAAATTCGTGTTTGACGGATTTTAGCGTTAAAAAAGAAGTCCAACATGGGAAAATCGCCAATTTGTTTTTGGTTTTGGATGTAAAAATCGCCTACAATTGGGTTGTAATCGTTGGCATAAAACGTAGTGAAATAATTGAGCGTTATTCCGGTTTGAAAAAAAAGAGCGCGTTTAAAAATGTAATCCGAAAAGTAAATCGTATTTCTTGTGGTAAATTTTGGGATATTGATAATTGCCTCATCCTGTTCAACTTGCTGATACAAAAGGGTATTATCAAGGGCAAACTTACCGTAGCGGAATTCTTTACTCAACTTTAAGGAAAAATATTTGATGGTTCCTGCAAATTGGTTGGGCGTTAAAATCACTTGTTGATTGTTGGTGCTGGTGTTGGCAAAATAAAGCTTATCTTCTAGTACAGAAACTTGAGCAGCAGCATTTAACCATTTTGTTTCGGCAAGGGCTTCTAAATTACTGATTTTTTCGTTGTTAAAACTATTGGACCAATTGTAGGCCTTGTAACTGCTTTGAAACAAATTATATACGTGATCGGGAATTTTAGTACTGTTTTGCAGTTTAAATCCAATCGAATTTTCGTCGTCAATTTGAAAATTAGCCTTAACATCGAGATTGCGCATTGGTTGAGTGGATATAGAGTTAGAAAAAGTTGCGATTCCGTTCCAGCGGCCTTTTTGATAGGTATAACTTCCGCCAATGGTGTTGATTCGGTCGTTTAATGCATTCGGAATAACAGAACCATTCGCAAACACAATGATTGTTTTGTAAAAATGGTTGTAGATAAAATCTTCTACAAAAAACTGAAATTTTCCTAAAAGTAGGTTTTCATAAGTAGCACCAATTTTGTTATACATCCGGTTGTACCGTGTTTTATCATTAATTCCAGAGGGAACATACGAATCACCGTATCTGTTGAAAACCAAATTTGCACCTCCGTCGGGGTCGAAAATTGATGAAGCTAGAGTGGTTTGTGTATATTCGAAAAATTTATTTTCAAAATTAAACTGGTGGTCGATGTATAAATTATTAGTGTTTCGGGTTTTATTAATTCGAAAATGGTGATCAAAAAAATACCGATTTCCGTCGAGTAAAGACTTTGCATCTTCGTTGTAGACTGTTAGTCGAGCTCTATCGACAAAAGCGGGATTATCTCCTTCAAAGTCGGCGGCATTTACAATTCCACCGTTTTCGCCATTCGAAAGGTCTTGGGCAGTAAAATGTGCTTTGATTTGATAACGTAAATCGGAGGTATGATAATTCGATGTAAACCTGAAATTACCAGCACTGGAAAGTTGATTGACATATTTCCCGACAGAGTTCAGACCTTTGTAGGCAATAGAAAAGTTTAAGTTTTTAGAAGAATTTACGGTAATAAATGCGTCGAGGGATTGTCCTTGTTCCATCACTGTTTTGAAATACAACTCCGTTAAGGGTGTTGCGACAGAATAGTAACGCATGTTGTTTGTTTGAAGATAATTAAAATGTTTTCCCGTAAAACCTACTGAAGGAAAACTAGTAAATTCATTAAGACCAAAATCCAGAGTTTGATACGGTTGGCCTTCATTTGCAAAAGGTAAGAGCCCAAAATTATCCTTTCTTAAATAATTATAGATGTATTCTTTGCGTATCGTTAAAGTAGTATCGAGATAAGTGGTATCGTTATCGATTGTAACAATTCGATACAAATCTATGGGAGCTCGTTTAAATTTTCCAGAAGTGGATTTTAAATTTTGAGTGGTGTCACTAATTTGAAGTGAAGAAGGATTTCCTTTTTGAGTTTTGACTTTATTGTTTAAAACCTGCTTTTTTTGTGCAACAACAAATAACGAAAAAAGTAAAGCCAGAATAAGATAAAAATGTTTCGACATTATTCATTTTAATTTGAACAAAGATACTTTATTTTTTATTTACATATTTATAAAAAAGGCAGTCTAGGCTTACTGTAAAAAAAAACGTCAAAGTATTACATAACTTGCAGT
>NZ_JBIPPD010000379.1:0-3846 GCF_044368625.1 Flavobacterium sp.
GGGGATCGCCATGTCATCAAGCGGTTGCTTGATCTGCTGTTCGACGAAGGTGATTATCTGACACGGAATGTTGCCGAGCATCTGGTTGATGCGTTTCTAGAAACGCTCTCTGAATATATTCGCAACGTTGATGTTGGACCGACCCATCGCAGAAGCGTTGTTGACAAGCGGCTGGCTGATATTGAGGCCTATATTGCGCGTAACTTGACCGATCCCGAGCTTAGCTACGACGAAGTAGCGCACAAATGCGGGATTTCGCCCCGTTATTTGTGCCATGTGCTCAAGGCTAAGAATACGTCCTTTTCCCATCTTCTCTGGAGCCAGCGATTGCCACGGGCACGGGACTGGCTGGCATCCGAGCCTCTGCGCGAATACCCGATACATGAGATTGCCTACATGGCAGGGTTTAAGAGTGCCGCGCATTTTAGCCGGATGTTCAAATCAGAATACGGGATGACGCCAAAGGAATATCGCACGTCACAGCTTGGCAATGCTTGCGCTGCCTTATCCACGAATACAGATATTGCTGCATGACACTGCGGGTTGCTTGGAGTTGAACTCGGCTTTGACCAGGGCAGTGCTTTGATCGCGTGCACTTGCGGATAGTGACGGGCGCAGGCACCACTATGGAATAACAAGCGCGTCGTTGGTGCATGCGAATAAGCAGAAAGGGATAGTATGGGCAGTCTCGAGGGCAAAGTCATTGGCATTAGTGGCGGCGCGCGTGGCATGGGCGCATCGGAAGCCCGCTTGTTCGTTGCGGAAGGTGCACGTGTCGTGATTGGCGATGTTCTGGATGTAGAGGGAGCCGCGCTGGCCAGCGAACTGGGCGATGCCGCCCGCTTCGTCAATCTTGATGTCAGTAAAGAGGCGGATTGGATTTCCTTCTTCGAGGTTGTCAGGCAAGAGTTCGGCCGGCTTGACGGGCTGGTGAACAATGCAGGTATTATGGTTCCAGGCGCCTTGGCAGACCTGACGCCAGAGCAGTACACGCGAACCTTCCAGATTAACCAGCTCGGGCCGCTGCTCGGGATCAAGCACGCTGCGCCGCTGATGCGGGCAGCGGGCGGCGGGTCGATTGTCAATCTCTCTTCAAGTGTTGCGGTGCGTCCGTTTGCCGGGATTGCGGCTTATGCCACGACTAAGTGGGCAATACGAGGGCTTACCAGGGTTGCGGCGCTGGAGTTGGTCAATGACAACATTCGAGTCAACGCCGTGCTGCCAGGATATATCCGCACACCCATGACGGAGGAGTTGGGGCCGGATATGGATGCCGTCGGGATTTCGCTTACCCCTACGAAACGCGCAGGAACTCCTGAAGAGGTTGCCCAACTGGTTCGCTTTCTTATCTCGGATGAAAGCGTCTACATCTCTGGCGCCGATTATGCGATTGATGGCGCATCAACCGCATGAAACATGAAGGCGCAGTGGTAGGGAAGATAATGGTCCACATTAGCCTTTCGCCTCGAACGGTCGATACTGGCACTGCTGTGAGCATTCGATTCCGATATGATCCGACTGATCAAGCTGATTGATAGGACTTCCGCGGCCATGAAAGTTTTTGAAATTCCATCGCATATCCCTGCCGATTTGGTGCGCGACTTTGACTTTGCAGACATGCGCGATGGCAGTGATGTATATGCACACTTTAAGTCGCTTCATGATGAGCCTGATATCTTCTTCACGCCGCGCCATGGCGGGCATTGGGTTGTGACCCGCTATGGCGACATGGAAGCTATCTTGATGGACAACATCGCGTTTTCCAGTCGACATCAGACAGTGCCGCCGATGCCAATCACGCTGACACTGATCGAATGGGATGGTGACCTGCATGCAGATGCACGCAAGGTTCTGGCTCCATTCTTCAGCCCCAAATCGGTCAGCAACCTCGAGGAGGTCGCCCGCAATCTCACAATCTCGTTGATTGAAGGTTTTTATGATCACGGTGAGTGCGACTTTGTGAAGGAATTCGCACTCAAGATGCCAATTATCATCGTCATGAGCCTCATGGGGCTTCCTGACGAAGATACCCCTTACCTAATGCAGATTTCTGAAGACATAGTCCGCTCTACTGATCCTGAAGTGCAAGGAGCGGCATTCCAGCGTGTCTTCGATTACATTGCGAACGATGTAATGCCTAAGCGCCGTGCAGCGCCAGGCAGCGACATATTTAGCGCAATCTTGGGGGCGAAGATTGAGAACGGCCGCCGTTTCACTGATGAGGAGATTATCAGTTTCGGCGCTGTGCTGATTGCCGCTGGACTAGATACCGTGGCATCGACCTTGGGATTTCTAACGAAATTCCTTGCCGAGAATCCCGCGCACCGTCAAACGCTGGTTGATGATCCGAGGATGATTAATAATGCTCTCGAAGAGATGATGCGCCGCTTTCACATTGCCAATATCGCACGCGTTGTTGCTCAGGATATGGAATACAATGGACTGACCTTCAAAGCGGGCGATCGTATCCTGATCCCAACGTCGGCCGCCGGAATTGACGAGAGCCGATATCCCGACCCATTCAGAGTGGACTTTGAACGGGGCGATAAGCGGACGCTGGTATTTGGTCGAGGACCGCACCAATGCATCGGCTCTTTCCTAGCCAGAACGGAGTTGCGGGTGTTCCTTCAAGAGTGGCTAAAGCGTATTCCCGATTTCAGTATCAAGCCTGGTGAGATACCAATCGCAGTGCCGGGGAAGGCCAACTGCTTGCGTTACTTGCCAATTGTCTGGCCGGTTTGATGTTGGAGCGGCACATTTGCAGCTTTTGCGGCTATGTTTACGATGAAGGCTATGGCGCTCCTGAGGATGGCATAGCAGCCGGTACGGCTTGGGGCGATGTGCCGGACGACTGGGTCTGCCCAGATTGCGGTAACGGTAAGGAGAGCTTTCAGCTGCAAGATTGGTGAGGTTGAGCGGCACTAGGCCTCCCACTCGGGCTGGCCCCTGATTGTTCTAAACGTGACAATTCAAGGTTTGCTCTCAACAAATCCAGCTTGACGAGCAGACGCGATTTTTTCGATGGGCCCGAGCGCTGCCGCAACGCGCCGCAATTCGTCCTTCCTCACCTTCCCAGCGGGCGTCTTCGGAAACTCCAAGACAATTTCCAAATGTTCGGGCGTTTTCTGCTGTGCTAGTCCCGCGCCAGCAAACAACGCCGTAACCTCTGCAAAGCCGACAGAGCATCCAGCGCGCGGAATGATAAAGGCACAGATTGCCTCGCCAGTCCGGTTACTAGGCATCGCGACCACCGAAGCTTCAGCGATCATGTCAGATGCGGTCAAGACATCTTCGATCTCTTTAGAACTGATATTTTCTCCCGCCCGGATGATCAGGTCTTTCGTCCGACCGGTGCAAACAATGTGATCACCCTCGACCATCCGAACAAGATCGCCCATCCGGAAAAAACCATCGGAATCGAAAGCGCTGTAGTTGTCTTCTGGGTCGGCATAGCCCAACATCATGCCAGGTCCGCGGACGCAAAGTTCACCCTCTGCCCCCGGCGGAACCGTAAGCCCGGTTGCGATGTCCACCACTTTGGCCTCGATCCCCCACAATCTGCCATCGGTTTCGGCACCTAAATGCGCGTCTGCCCGGCTTTCCGGTCCCCGCGTTAGCGTCGTCGTTTCAGTCGCGCCGAAAGTGCGCCATGCGATACAGTTTGGCAGTGCTCGAAGCGCCCGGTAGATCAGGGATGGAGGCACTGCGGCGCCGCCGCAGATATACTGAACGAGGCGGGGCAATGTTTCTCCACTCATCTCGACATGGTTGACTAGATCTTGAAGAAACGGGGTTGCGCCGATCATTACGCTGCAACCATGATGTTTTATAAGAGGAAATGCGGTA
>NZ_JBIPPD010000371.1:0-3823 GCF_044368625.1 Flavobacterium sp.
GCAGCGCGGAGTGTGTGCAGGGTGCTCACATTGCGCGAATCAAGCAGTTGGTGTCGCAGCGAATTGCAAATCAAAATTTTCATATCGCCATTGCCGACATTCAGGGTGAAAATCTCAATTGCACGACTTCATCGGACGGATTGTCTATTACCGTTGAGATGCCGGTTGAGCATGGTTTCACCTCGGACAACATCGGTCAATCTTGCTTTCTAGGGGGGGTTGCTGGGATTGCATCATCTGTTCCAGGTCGATACGCGATCACAGACGTTAGCGGTAACTTTGTAACTTTTTCCCCGATTTTCGCCTGTACCTGGAGTCGTAGCACCACCACGGCAACGGTAACGTTCCAAGGTGGAAACCCAATTTTCAATCTTAACGAGACGGCGACGGTTTCGGCCTCGTCTGATGTGGCTGCAATTGTCAACGGCGTTGTGACCTTGCTGACTCAGGCCAGCGGCGGCGTAACCACCTTCAATTGTTTAAATGCCGGTGCTACATCCGGCACGCTGACCTTGACCATGACCCAAAAGGCGTGGACTGGTAGCGCGTCGGGTACCGTGACGGTTTACGGGTGGAATTGTATCCATTTCGTCAAAAACGGCACCACCGGCACCACTTGCGGCATCGATACGCAGCGCAAGGGGTGGTCGTCTGGCGATACACTTGCCACGGTGATTAGCGATGTTACTGGTGGAATCGGTCATGTTCTCCAGGCATATGGCGATGGGCAAACTGAAACTTTCGCGAGTGCGAGTCCGACTTCAACGGTTGTTACCGTCCAGTTTGCTGGAAGCGGATCTCGTATCGATGGTTTACCCTCCGTCGAGGATAAGCTTTATCTGATTTGCTCGACGTTTAATGGCGTTTCTGCACCGGCAAGCACTACCCGCTTGACGATCGGCCATTTCCGCCTTGTCGATATTGGCATTAACAAAGTTCAGATTAGCGGATTTGAGCAGACCGGAACGACTAGCGCCCTTTCGGTAATGTCTACACTCGGCTCCCAGTTGAATAGTCAGGTTACTGGTGCCGCCGCTCACTCGGCTGCGGCAACTGGCAACCCCGTTATAATTGGCGGTCGTGTAAATAGCACGTTGGATACGACGTTGACCAACAACGATACGTCCTATCTCGGAGTTACTACTGCACAGCAGTTAATTCAGAAGCCTTACGGCTCGGCTGAAAACGATTGGACATTTGCGAGCGCAGCGGGTGGCATCGTCAACTCGACAACTGGTGTACAGGTCAGGGCGGCTGGTGCAGCTTCGATTCGTAACTACATGACTTGGCTTACCATTTCGGCAGATGCGCTCGGTGCTGCAACCGAATTGATCGTCTACGATGGTACGACTGCAACGGTGCTGTTCCGGTATCGTATTAATACTGTCGGGCTTCTCGGTGGGATCGCGATTTACTTCCCGACTCCTCTGAAGGGCAGCGCGGCTACACTGATGGGTGTCGCGACGACCGTGGCTAGCGTCACTGGTGGTGTTCAGTTCTCCTGCGGCGGATACCAGAGCTTCTGATCATGAATGAACCATATGAAATAATTGAGTCTGTCGAATCACCAAGTGGGATCGCCATCGTTGTTCGCGGTCAAACGATACCGATTGGTGATAGAGACGGATTTAGCGACGAAATATGGAATGCAAAACTACAATCGAAAGCTAATTACTTCGCCACAGTGATGGATAACGCATAATGGACGACATGGAGCAGCCGACTTCACACGAAGCGGCGGAATCGCCTGCTGTTGAAAAGACAGAGGATATTGATTCTGCATCTGAGAAGGCACTTGTCGCTGAGTTCTCGAATCTCGTCGAATCGCCGGACTTCCTCCGTGGCGCATTCGAACGCATGCAGTCTGACCGTGAATACGTGTCGGTCGGCGTATTTGCGGAAGATGACCAGGATTCAGTGTGCGTTAATCAGGTTCTTAAGAATCAGCAAGCCGTCATCTCGAATCTTGGTATTGATGACCCGAAGGCATCGTGCAAACAGATGCCACAGGTCGGCAATGTCGTCGATCCTATTCTCGCCACCATGGCTGAGACGTGTGAACTGTTTCTGAATCGTCAGATTAAGCAGACTGGTCTTGCTGGTATTCTCGAAGGTGCTGCACAGGATGCACAGACAAACGGTATCGCATGGCTAAAGGTATCGTTGCAGGAAGATTTCTTCAAGGATCCCGTTGGTCAGAATCGCTTCAACGATCAGCAGGAGAACGTTGCCGAATACGAGCGACTCAAGTTGCAGTACGAAGCTGGTGAAATCGACGAAGACTGCGCGGATTATCAGAAGTTCAAGGATCTCGACAACACGTTGAAGACGTGGATGGCCGATCAGATCCTTTCTCAGCCGACGATGATTCCGCAGACTGTTGTCGATCCGATGACCGGCATGCAGACCGTGCAAATGGTCCCCGACCCCACGGACCCTCGTACAATCCAGAAGCAAGCCATCATTGACGGTAAGACCGTTGATCTGCTCGGCTGCCCCGAACTTCCTCGCTATCTCGGCTTTGCGGTCGATCAGTTGCTCCCAGAGGACGTTCGGTGGGATTGGTCTATCTCCCGCCCCGAGGATCTTCGCAAGGGCGAATGGTTGGCCTATCGCGTCTTCATGACGCAGGAACAGATTTCTGCGAAGTTCAAGCTCGATGCCGACGAGTGGAGGAAGATCAATCTGTATTCTTCCAAGGGAAGCAAGATCGAACGTCGTTGGAGTGTCTATTCTCCGACTGATCGCCCAGAGCTTGAGACATCGGTTCTCAACGATCGCTGTGCAGTGTGGACTATGGAACATCGTGTTCAGGGTCGTCGCTACGTCTTCGTCGATGGCATTGGACGGTTCTTGGTCAACGAGACTCTGAGTGCTGTCGGTGCAAATCCCTTTAGTCTGTTCCCGATTTACTTTAATCGCGTATCTGGCAAGGCATTACCGATCTCCGATGTTCAGTTGCAGCGCGATCTGCAAGATGAATACAACATGCTTCGCACGCATGATCGCGGCGGTCGTCGCGCATCCTATCCGTGGACTGTTATTGCCGCTGGTGCTGCCAACAAGCAGGATATCGCAGCAATCGAAGGTCGTACTCCCTTCCAAGCTGTGATGCTTAAGAAGGCAGACGACATCGGGAAATACATCAAGGAGTTTGCTGGTGCGCCATACAATCCCAGCTTGTACGACACCAGCAAAGTTGTCGCGGACATGCAGATGGTCGCGTCAATCCCACTTACGGGCATGGGTGTACAAGGTGAGGGCAAGGTCGCCACGGATCTCACGCTCGCAAATCAGGGCATGCAGAAAGCAACAAGTCGCCGTCAGTCGCTGATGGATCGCACACTGAGTGACATCCTCGAATGGATGGCTCAGGTTGCAATCAAGGTATTCCCCGAAGACAACATCAAGGCACAGTGCGGGATGAACGCAGTGTGGCTCGCCATGTCGGCAGAGCAGTTGTCGATGAACTTCCAGATCGGAATCAAGGGTGCTGTCAGCGGACCTCCTGATTTCCAGAGCAAGATGCAGTTCTGGTCGGCATTCCCCGACATCGTCGGCAAGCTGATGTCGGTTCCCGGTGTCAATGTGCAGGCAGTTCTCGGACAGTTGATGTCGCTTGGTGGTATCACGGAAGACATCCGTAACTACTGGTCCCCACCAATGATGCCTCCGATGCCGAATGCAGGCACGCCTCCGAAGATGGGCGGTGGGGCACCAGAATCGCAGGGGAATCGTGGCGTTGAAGGTGGCGCACCCCCTATGCAAACTGCACCCTCGCCACAGAATCTACCTAATAACCCGAACGATCGTTTGGGCATGT
>NZ_JBIPPD010000074.1:0-13593 GCF_044368625.1 Flavobacterium sp.
AACTAATGAAAAAATTAAACAAGTAGAATTATCAATTAATAACAGACCTATTAGAAAATTCAATTATCTTAGTCCAATTGAAACTCTAAATAATAAGTTTGTTGCACTTATGAATTGAACACAGCATTTTAAAAGTTTTATGCTTCGCATCTCTGTTTTGCGAAGCATTTTTTTTGATAATTATTTAGCAGAGCAAAAAAATCATCAAAAATCATTAAATGGTTTGTTGTTAATTTAAGATAAAATGTAATAATAATTTATTTATTGGCTTCAAAATCAATTTTTTTTAAGGATTGCGATTAGAAAATGACATTTTAATAATGATTAATTAATGTTGTTCTCGGATTTGTATTGTTATTTTGTCCAAAAATTATAACAATAAAATGAAAGCAACTAGAGATTGGTTATTATCAGGATTATTACTGTTAGTGGTTTCTGCAGTAATGGGTCAAGGAAAAATTACAGGAACTATTATTGACGAAACATTAAATTCGGGAGTTCCAGGAGTTAACGTCACCATTAAAGGGACTTCAGTTGGAACCGTGACCGATATGGATGGAAAATTCAGCATCGAAACTACTGCCGAAAAAGGACAATTGATTGTTTCCTTCGTAGGATTTGAAACAGCGGTCATTAGTTTTACGGTTCAAAACGGTCAAACGGTCGATTTGGGAAGCATCCGATTAAAAGAAGATGCAGGTCAGTTGGAAGAAGTGGTTGTTGTAGGACGCGGAATTATCGATTTAGCTAAAGATAGAAAAACGCCTATCGCAGTTTCTACTATTAAATCAGCAGAAATTGTGGAGAAAATTGGAGCAATGGACATTACCCAAACTATGGTCAATACGCCCTCCGTTTATGTAGCGGGTCAAGCGGGTGGATTTGGAGATTCGAGAATTTCAGTTCGTGGTTTTCAACAAGATAATACTGCATTTTTGTTAAACGGGCAACCTATTAACGGTATGGAAGACGGTAAGATGTATTGGTCTAATTGGAGTGGAATGTCGGATATTGCAAATTTCATTCAAATTCAAAGAGGTTTGGGATCTTCTAAACTTGCTATTTCATCCGTTGGAGGAACCGTTAATTTTGTAACCAAGGCTACTGATAAAAAAGAGGGTGGTTTTGTTTCTTCAGGAGTTGGTAACGACTCGTTTTTAAAAACTACAGCAGCATACAATACTGGAATAATGAAAAACGGTTTTGGTGTGAGTGTATTATTGACGCATTGGCAAGGTGACGGTTATAACGAAGGAACTCAAGGTAGAGGACAAAACTATTTTATTTCTTTTGGGTACAAACCTAATGACAAACATACTTTTAATTTTTTAATTACAGGTGCACCCCAAGAACATGATCAAAATTTCACCAAAAGAATTTCAGATTATTTAACTTTTGGCAGAAAATACAACAGCAATTGGGGAACTCTTGACGGAGAATATGTTTCCGAAAGAACGAATTTTTACCATAAACCTGTGGCAAATTTAAATTGGGATTACAATATAAACTCAACCACATCTTTATCTACAGTAGTATATGCATCGTGGGGTAGAGGTGGAGGAACCGGAAATTACGGAAGAGGAAAAGGACAGCTTACCAGCGATGGACAAATTAATTTTGACGAAATTTATTCAAAAAATGTACAAGCTACTAATGGAATTGGAACTGCAGCAAACTATGCAATTCGTGCTTCTATGAATAATCATGCTTGGTATGGAATTGTATCTAATTTTAAAAAGGAATTAGATAAAAACTTGAATTTGAACTTCGGTTTGGACCTCAGAACATATAATGGAGACCACTACCGCCAAATTTCAAACTTTGTAGGTTTAAAGGGTTGGACTGAAAGTAGATTTTTAAGAGATAACAATCATGTGATACCAAATCCCAACACATTGCCAAGTCTATCAAATACAGTAACAGCATCGTATAATATTGATCCGTGGCATTCATTTTTTAATAATGCGCCAGGAAATCAAAAAATAGATTATGATTATAGCGAAACTATTTCTTATGGCGGTGTTTTTGGTCAACTGGAATATGCAAATGATAATTTTTCAACTTTTGTTCAAGGAGCAGTTTCTAACCAAACCCACCAACGCTTTGACTACTATGATTATCAAAAAGAGTTTCAAGATTCAGAAAAAGTAGCCAACATTGGTTATAACGTAAAAGGAGGTATAGCTTATGTAATTGCAAATAAACATTCTGTTTATGCCAATGCAGGATATTATTCTCGTCAGCCGTACCACGATAATATTTATTTAAACTTTACCAATCAGGTTAATCCACTAACTGAAAATGAAAAAGTATTAGGTTTAGAGGCAGGTTACAGCTTTAAATCTAAAATATTTAACGCAAGTATCAATGCTTACAGAACTACTTGGGAAGACAGAGTGATTACTACATCCGGTGTTGTTGCTAAAACGGATACCATTGGTACAACTATTGTAAATGCTGGAGATTTAATTTTTACAGAAAATCAAGGTGTAAAACAAGTGCACTCGGGTGTTGAGTTAGATTTTGTATTAAAACCAACTAATAATATTGATTTAAAAGGTTTTGCTTCTGTAGGGAATTGGATTTACGAAGGTGATGCAATCAGTACTTTACGCGATGAAAATTTAAATCCTTTGGATGTAACAAAAACAGATATTGATGGAGGTAAAGTTGGGGATGCCGCTCAAACTTCATGGGGATTGGGAATTCGGTATGAATTATTACCTAGATTTTCTATAGATGCAGATTGGAGAAATTACGACAAATTGTATGCTAATACGGTAACCAACAATAATTTAGAGCTTCCAAACTATGATTTAACGGATGCTGGAATATCCTATAAAATGTTAGTAGGCAAAAACAAACAAAATGCTATAAACATCAGAATAAACGTGAACAACGTTTTTAACGAAATTTATTTATCAGAAATTTCATCATCTAATGCATCAGGAAATGTAAACGGTATTTTTCCAACAACAAGTGAATCAGAAACCTATAAAGGAATTGATGTTCGAAACAACGCCTTCTTTGGCTTAGGAAGAACTTGGAATGCATCCATTCGCTACACATTCTAGTTAAACACAGATTAAATTTAAAGCCTTGCTCAACGGCAAGGCTTTTTTATGCAAATTTTTAACTATATTTGATTTCCTAAAAAAATTTAAAACAATGACGACATACGAAATCATTCAGAAAGCACATTCAGGTTGGGCTTATTTAGTAATTTTAATTTTAGTAATTGCTGTAATTAACGCGTTTATAGGGTTTTCATCTAAAAAAGAGTTCACAGCCAAGGACCGAAAAATCGCTTTATTTGCATTAATTTTTACACACATTCAATTGTTGTTTGGATTAGTCTTGTACTTTGTATCGCCACTTGGGAAAGCTGTTTTGGGCGAAATGAAAGACCCAGCGCTTCGTTTAACATCCTTAGAGCATCCGCTGATAAATATTATTGCAATAATCCTCATTACAGTTGGTTGGTCAAAACACAAAAATTTGACAACATCAAACGCTAAATTCAAAACTTTTGCTATTTTTTATACATTGGGTTTAGTATTGATTCTTTCGCGAATTCCTTATAAAATGTGGTTGTAAAACCAGCAAAGCTTCATGTTTATGGAGCTTTTTTGATTTTAAGGTATAGTATTTGTTGTACTGCAAAATCGTTATAATTCAAAAATATTCCTGAAGTGATTCAGCATTTTTTTTCGAAAGAAAAATTTTGTTAGATAAGTTCGCTTCCATTTGAATGATCAAAAACAATAAAGAACAACTTATGAAAAATAAATTTCTAACATTAATTTCATTTGTTTTCGCCGTACTTTTTTTTAGTAGTTTTTCTCCTAAAAACGTTTTCTCACAAGAGCCAAAAAAAGTTACGCAAGACACCCTGATAAAAAATGCTAGCATCGCCGACAGCTTGGGATTAGCATCCAATTTGAATCTTAAATTGCATAAAAAAAATGCACATGCATCCTATTATCACAATAAATTCAATGGAAGAAGAACGGCAAGCGGAACCAAGTTTGATAACGAAAAATACACAGCCGCTCATCGAAAACTTCCCTTCGGCACAAAAGTTAAAGTAACCAATGAAGTCAACGGAAAGTCTGTAATTGTTACCGTAACCGATCGAGGTCCTTTTTCAAAAGGAAGAGAAATTGACCTTACTCGTCGTGCTTTTATGGATATCGCTGCCAATAAAAACGCAGGAAATTTAAAAGTGACTATTGAAATTATCAAATAAAACGATGGATTTCCGGTGTTTAAAAACAGGAACTATTCTTTTTTTGTCCATTCTACTTGTAAATTGTTCTTCTAAAAAACCCACCAATGTAACGGTTTATAAAAAAAACGTAGAGGCCTCGTATTATGCCGATAAATTTGACGGAAGGAAAACGGCTAGTGGCGCTATTTTTAGTAATAGGAAATTGACAGCCGCACACCGAAAGTTGGCTTTTGGAACCCAATTAAGGGTCACCAATGTTGCTAATAAAAAATCCGTAATTGTTACAGTTAACGATCGGGGTCCTTTCAAAAAAAAACGTGAGCTCGACTTATCGAAAGAAGCTTTTATGGAAATTACCGACAATAAAAATCATGGAGTGCTTACGGTAACAATTGAGATTATAAAATAAGCCTTTTACAGGCTTTTTTTAGGCAAAAATTTTCAATATTATACACCTAATGATTTGTGTTTTTATAAACAAGATCGAAATTTAATTCAAGCTTTTTAATTAGAAGTGGCTGCATAACGCAGCTCAAAAGGAGGAATGATGTTTTAAGTAAGCGTAACTAAATCATGAGGTACAGCTTGTTTCATTCGTTTAAATTCAGTCGGTTTCGTACAAACTCAATTTGGGATTTACCGTGGGCTTTTGGTTTTCCATCTTCGCCCAAACTAACCATTGTAATAGAATCTATAGTAATAATGGTGTCCCACGTCATGATATTACGTACTTCACATTTTAATGTTAGTGATGAGGTGCCAAATTTGACCACATCAATTCCAATTTCAATAATATCGCCTTGTTTTGCCGAACTTCTAAAATTAATTTCCGACATGTGTTTGGTAACAATTCGTGTATTTTCCAATTGAATAATCGCATACAAAGCTAATTCTTCGTCAATCCAAGCGAGTAACTTTCCTCCAAAAAGAGTTGAATTCGGATTTAAATCTTCGGGTTTGACCCATTTCCTTGTGTGAAATCGCATATATTCTAATTTTCAGGTTATTACATCAAAAGTACTTTGTAAAATCCATTTTGTCAAATTAATGTAAATTTACAGTAAACATAAAAGTACAAAAAAGGGGTATCAAAACGATTTTTATTGAAAAAACAGTATTTTTTTTGACAATTACAACGATTTCGTTAAGAACTTTTCTCTATTTATTAAAAATATCGTAATTTAAAAACAAAATTTTGTGAAAATTTATGTTAAAATATTTTTTTGGTTCGGAAATATGACGTTATTTTGCGAATAAATTAAACAGTAAAATTATGAGAAAGTATCTACTTACATTAACCAGTGTTTTAGCTTTAAGTTCGGCTTATGCCCAAACTGAAGAGAAAAGTCAAGATGCTGAAAATAAAGGATCTGATTACAACAAGTGGTCTATTGAATTAAACGTTGGGCAAAATAAACCAAATAAGCCTTTTGCTCCAGGTTATTTTTCATCAGATCAAGAAAAATATTTTAATTTCGGAGGCGTAAATCATTTTGATTTAGGTGCTAGATATATGTTCAATCCAAATTTCGGAGCAAAATTAGATTTTGGTTATGATATGATGGAAAATCAATCAGGAACAACATCTTTGCCTTTTGAAACAAATCAATATAGAGTAGGATTTCAAGGTATAGCTAACCTTGGAAGAATCATGAGATTTGAAACATTCACAAGTCGTTTTGGTATCTTAGCTCATGCTGGTTTACAAGTTTCTCGTCTTGATGTAAAGTCTGGAATTAACAACGGATTGACTGAAGATAATGGAGGAGTTATTATTGGATTAACGCCTCAGTTCCGAATCAGTAACCGAATTGTGTTGACAGGAGATTTTACTTACTTGAGTAACTTTAGACAACATTTAAATTGGGATGGATCACGATCAGCTACATCTAATAACTTAACAGGTTCAATGCTAAACACTTCTTTAGGTTTGACATTTTATCTAGGTAAAAATGACGTACATGCGGATTGGTTTGTATTGGATTCTGCATTGAAAGAACAATTGGATGGTGTAGAAAAAAGACTTGCTGATGTTGAAAAAGGCTTAGTTGATTCTGACAAAGATGGTGTGGCTGATATGTTTGATGCTGAACCAAATACTATGGCTGGAGTTGCTACGGATACTAAAGGTAGAACTATTGACCGTAATGGAAACGGAATCGCTGATGAGTTAGAGCGTTACTTTGATTCTAAATATGCTAGCGATAAAGGTACTCCAGGTTCTGACTTTGATATTAAAAGACTTATCAACGAAGGTTACGTAAATGCATATTTCGACTTTACTGCTACAACTCCGACACCTGCTTCTACAGACGGTTTAAATTTCTTAGTTCGATATTTAAATGCTAATCCATCTGCTACTGCAAATGTTATTGGATATGCTGACGAAATTGGATCTAATGAATATAACGATAACTTATCTAAAGCACGTGCTACTAAAGTAAAACAAATTTTAGTAGATGCTGGAATCAGCGCTTCAAGATTGAATATCGTAGCTAATGGTGAAGATAATTCAGTTGATAAATCATCTAAAGAGGCACGTAAAATCGTAAGAAGAGTTACTTTTCAAATTAAATAATTTGTAAGAATAAATAGCTAACAAAAAAGCCTGATTCATTGAATCAGGCTTTTTTTTTGGGTCTTACTTGATAATTGTTTTATAATAAATAGGGATGTTTTTAGGGATTTTTTTAAAAGTAATGTTGATCAAATAGGTTTGAATGTCTCAACCATTTAAATTCTTGTTTAGCCTTTAAACAAGGTTTGCGTTTTATTTTTTCACAAGAAGCAACGTTTCTCTTCGCAATATCTTTCCATTCAAAGAATCCTTAAATTGTTTTAGAAAATGAATTTCTTTCGGTTTTTCAAATTTATCTAAACCTTTAAACATATCTGAGTCAATAGTAAACGGTTCCGACTCAATTAGCAGAACCAATTTTTCTCCTAAGTCGTTGTCTGGTTTTCCGCTGATCATAAATCGAGGACTTATCTTATCGGCAAGTTTTTCTTCTACTTGTTCCGGATTGATTTTTATACCTCCTGAGTTAATCACATTGTCCAATCGTCCAAGAAACTTAAATTGGTCGCCGCCTACGATTTCAACCAAGTCGTTGGTAATTATGGGTTCGTTTGTCAGTAACGGTGCGTGAATAATTAAACAATTTCGGTCGTCCTTTTCTATGGAAACATCGGGCATCAACCGAAAAGCTTTTTCACCCACTCTTTTAGCAGCAATGTGCGAAACGGTTTCAGTCATACCAAAAGTTTCGTAACATTCCGTTTTTTTTAGTCCAAGCAGCTGCTTTTCTAATTTAGTGCTGATTTTTGCTCCTCCTACAATTAATTTTTTTATTAAGTGCAATTCGTCTAATGAGTTCTGAGCTTGGAGCGGCACCATTGCACAAAAATCATAAGTATCGTCCAGCTTTTTCAGGGGTTGTAGCGAAGGAGGGACAAAGTCCATGTGAAGACCCAAAACAAAACTTCGTACAAACATCATTTTTCCAGCCACATATTTCATAGGCAAGCAATTGAGGATTTTATTCCCATACTGCAAGTCGAAAAATACACCAGATGCTAAAGCCGAATTTACCATAGACTGTTTGTTCACACGAATTAATTTCGGAATTCCAGTGCTGCCTGAGGTATGCATTTCGATATACGGCTTTTCATCAAACCAATCCAGCAGAAATTGCCCCACTGGTTTCTCAAAATCTTCTCCTTCCTTTATAAAACTGTAGGCTACAATATAAAAGTCGTCTTTTGTTAAACTACGTCCGTTTAATTTGAATTTAGGATGAACGTCGAGGTATGTTGGTTTTTCCATAGTGTTATAAGTTTATTGAGTTTCGGATTTCTGTAGTTTGTAATGTTCCAAAAAGTTTTTGACGCCAGTTTTTCCAACGGTACTTTTTGCTAAAAATGAAAAGGAGAATCGGGAAAATGATAAAAACAGGTAGTATAACGTCATATCCTGCCGAGGGTTCTGCTATGTCTTTCAAGATGGAATGCGTTTGAAATGCCGACCAATCGGATGTCAATAACAAGGCCCCAAATAAATTATTTGCTGCATGAAAACCTAAAGCCAATTCCAAACCTTCGTCCATCAATGTCAATATTCCCAAAAAGAAACCAGTCCCAACATAATATATGAGTATGATGTAACCCATTTTTCCTACCTCCGGATTTGCAATATGCATAAGTCCAAATGCAAATGAGGTAAATACAAAAGGAAACCAACGGGTTTTAGTGGCAAGTCCCAATCCTTGCATCAAATAACCTCTAAAAAAATATTCTTCAAAACTCGTTTGCAAAGGAATTAATAGTAAAGCCAAAAGTAGAAACACTAAAAACGGAATGGGCTTAAAATTGTAAACATAATTTTCTGGATTTGTAAAATAGGAAATCAAAATCGTTCCAATCACGAAAGCGCCCCATAGAAAAAAGGCAAATAAAATACGACCCCAGTCGACGGTGCTTCGTGATGTTGTAAAACTTATCAAACCTTGTTCGTGTACATATTTCACCCAAAGTAGCAGTCCCATACACATAGCTGAAAGTGGACCAACCATCAAAACAAAAGCGGCATTCACGCCAATGCTGTCAATCAAATTTTGAATCAAAACCTCGGCATCACTATTTTTAGTCGAAATATAATTGTAAATTATCAGTACAAAAAAACACAAGGGTAGCGGAAGATAAATGAGTAGACTTGATTTTTTTTGGATCAATTGTTCAATGTACATAGTCAATTTCATTTTTAGTTAAAAAAGTAAGCACTAATTTACTCCAAATTCTCTAATGTTTTCGGTTATTTGTAAAAAAAGATGATACAAGTATACCACAATAACCGTTGCGGAAAATCGCGTGAAGCTGTTCAAATTTTAGAAAAGTCAGGAAAAGAGTTTGAGATCATAAAATATTTAGAATATCCCCCAACTTTTAAAGAAATCCAAACCTTACTTAAAAAGTTAGATTATAAACCACTTGATTTAGTAAGAACGAAAGAATCTATTTGGATCGAAAAATTTAAATCAAAAACGCTTTCAGATCAGGATGTTGTGAATGCATTAGCTGCATACCCCATTTTGATTGAGCGGCCTATTATTGTTAATGGCGAAAAAGCAATTGTAGCTCGACCGATTGAAAAATTAAATGATTTTTTATAACACTTTTAGCCGTTCATTTAACACTAATTTGGGAACAACCCCTTAAACCATAAGGTATTTTTGCTGTCTAATTAAAAATTAAAAAAACATTTTTCATGCGACAGTTTCAAGTTTTTATCATTTTACTCGCCTTATTTTTTGTAAATTTTAGTTTCGCACAGCAATCTGATGCCAAGAAAGTAAAAGTTTCAGGTAAAGTTTTTGATAAGATTACCAAACAACCACTCGAATACACAACCATTACATTTGTTGAAGTTCAAAACCCAAGTGCGGTTTCCGGAGGCATTACGGATGCTAAAGGAGCGTTTAACATTGAAGTTAAATCGGGCACTTATAATATTAAAATTGAATTTATTTCTTTTAAACCCGTAGAGTTTCAAAACCGTGCCATAAATTCGGATGTAAATTTGGGTACGTTTGCTTTAGTGGAAGATGCCACAATGCTTGATGTCGTCGAAGTTAGAAAAGAAGAGTCAACAGTCGAGATCAAGCTCGATAAGAAAGTCTACAACGTCGGGCAAGATATGATGGTAAAAGGCGGAACCGTAAGTGATGTTTTAGACAACGTTCCTTCGGTATCCGTTGATGTTGAAGGCAATGTAAGTTTAAGAGGGAATGATAATGTACGAATTTTAATTGACGGAAAACCATCGGGTCTTGGCGGTATTAATATCTCGGAAGCCCTCAAATTAATTCCCGCAGAGACTATTGACAAAGTTGAAGTAATCACCAATCCATCTGCTCGATACGATGCCGAAGGAGGAGGGGGTATTATCAATATCGTTTTAAAAAAAGGTAAAAACTTGGGTATTAATGGAACCGTGACCGCGATAACGGGAAATCCGGATAATTTTGGAATAAACGGTACGATCAATTTACGAACCAAGCATTTCAATGTTTTTACAACTCAAGGATACAGTTATTCCAATGGTCCCGGAAATTCATTAACCGATACCGAATATTTAGACGCGGATGGTTTGCCTACAAGTTACGTAGACGAAAGAAGAAATAACCAGCGAATCCGAAAAGGTTACAATGGAAATATCGGTGCCGAATTGTTCATTTCGCCCACGACATCTTGGACCAATACCTTTGCTTACCGAAAAAGCGACGGTGAAAATCCCGATAACGTATTTCTATATCAGTACAATCAAAACAGGGTTTTAAACACCATTACCAATCGATTCAACGATGAAAGAAGTGATGATACCGATTATGATTACTCTACTAATTTTATCAAAAAATTCAAAACAGACGGCCACCAATTGAGCATTGATGGATCGTACTCTATCAGTAAAGATAATGACATGTCTTTGATTGACATCAACGAAAATGATGTATTGACCAATACTTTATTGAATGACCAGCAGCGAACGGGAAATATTCAAAAGCAAAAAAGAATGCTTTTACAGGCCGATTATATTTTGCCTATAGGCAACAAACACCGATTTGAAGCGGGATACAGAGGAAACTTAATGGACTTAACGACTGATTATGCTGTTGAAAATTTAGACGCTGGAATTTGGATCAACGACGCTCAATTTACCAATGCGTTGCAATATAAAGAAAGAGTCAATGCACTCTACACACAATTTGGTTCTAAAATCAATAAGTTTTCGTATTTGTTGGGATTGCGTTTTGAAGATTCAAATATTGAAATCAATCAGTTTACACAAGCCAATTTCAATACTAAAAACTACAATAATTTATTCCCAAGTGCTTTTATTACTTATGAATTAGGCGATTTCCAAAACGTATCTTTAAGTTACAGCAAGCGAATTTCGCGTCCGCGTTCACGATTCATCAACCCGTTTTCGAGCTTGTCCAGTAACATCAATTTATTTCGAGGAAATCCCGATTTAGACCCATCGCTGACGGATTCTTACGATTTGGGTTATTTAAAAAAGTGGAACAAACTCACTTTTAATACCTCTGCATATTTCAATAGAACCAAAGATGCTGTACAATTTGTGCGAAACACCGAAATCATCAACAACACTTCAGTATTAGTAACTTCTCCAGTAAACGTGGGATTTGAAGACCGTTTTGGTTTTGAATTTACATTAAATTACAATGCCTACAAATGGTGGAAACTGAACGGAAATTTCAACTTTTTCCGAAATCAAACTAGTGGCGATTACACATTTGTAAACCTCAATGGCGAGTCTGAGAATATCGATTTTAGCAACACCGCATTGTCTTGGTTTGCAAGAATTACATCTAAAGTGTCTTTGCCTTCGGGAATTGAATGGCAAACAAATGGTACCTACAATGCACCACAAACCAATGCCCAAGGACGTTCAAGAGGAATTGCAAGTATGAATTTGGCCTTTAGTAAAGATGTAATGAAAGACAAAGGAACAATTGCTTTGAATGTTAGCGACGTTTTTAACTCTCGAAAAAGAATTATGGAAACCAACCTACCATCGCAAAATGCCTATTCCGAAATGCAATGGCGCGAAAGACAAGTCAATTTATCCTTTACCTACCGTTTCAACCGAAAGAAATCCGAAAGAGACCGACCTCGCGGAGAAGGCGGCGAAGAAGGAGAATACATGGGTGGTTAAAATAAAACGAAAAGCGGTCTATTTAGATCGCTTTTTTTGTGTCTATTCATAAATATGGGATAACTTTGTACTTCTAAAAAAAATTGATGCAATCCAATATCCAAAAAGCGATTCAGGCAACGTATCTAAGTATTATTGGAAATTTTGTTTTGGCTGTAGCCAAAGGAATTACTGGAGTTTTAGGAAATTCGTATGCCTTAGTTGCCGATGCCATTGAGTCCATGACCGATGTATTTTCTTCGGCTTTGGTTTTGTTCGGACTCAAATATTCCACCCGCCCCGCCGATTCGAATCATCCGTACGGTCACGGTCGAGCCGAAACCTTGGTTACTTTTTTGGTGGTGGGTTTTTTATTGATTTCTGCAACGATCATCGCTTATGAAAGTGTCATCAATATTCAAACGCCGCACGAAGTTCCCGAAAAATTTACGTTAATCGTTTTAGCAGTCATTATTGTTATAAAAGAAAGTTTTTACCAAGTAGTTTCGAGAAAAGGAAAGGAAACCAATAGTTCTTCATTAAAGGCAGACGCTTGGCACCATCGGAGTGATGCTTTGACTTCGCTTATGGCTTTTATCGGAATTTCAATTGCCATTTACATGGGTCCGGGTTATGAAACGGCTGATGATTGGGCGGCATTAATTGCGTCTTTTTTTATTGTTTATAATGCCTATTTGATTTTCAGACCTGCTTTGGGCGAAATTCTCGACGAACACGTTTACGATGATTTAGTGGAAGAAATCCGTGTCATTGCCGAGAAAGTCGATGGTGTTCAAGGAACAGAAAAATGCTTTGTCCGAAAAACTGGAATGACGTATTGGGTGGATTTACATTTATTGGTTAACGGAAATTTATCGGTAACCGAAGGACATGAAATTTCGCATGCTGCCAAAGATGCCTTGATGGAACAACTTCCGGAATTGGCAAATATCCTAATTCATATTGAGCCTATAGAATTGTGATATTGAGAAAGTGAAATACCAAATCTTCACTCTTTGCAAGTGAATCCGTAAAAACGTTTATTGATCGTATTGAAACCTACATTTAAAATCTGTATTTCATCTTCTAGAAACCTATAGATGAAGCGGTGTTCGTCGTCAATTCTTCGAGACATAAATCCAGCATATTTGTGTTTTAAAGGTTCTGGTTTTCCAATTATATCAAATGGTGTTCGGGAAATGTGCTTTGGCAACTCATTGTTTTTTTTCATCTTTTTTGGGTCTATTTTTAGCCAATACAAATAATCTTCCCAAGATGCGTCAACAATAACATATTTCATCTTAGTCTTCGATTAATTCTTTCGAAAAAGATGTTCTGTTTTTTAATTTTTCAATTGCCGAGTCAAGGCGTTTCTCATTCGTTCTAGATGACAATTCATAATTGGTAGAAACCAACGAATTGTATGCTTCGAGAGACTAATCACAATTCCTGAATCTTTACCTCGATTAATGATAAGGTTTCAAAATTTTTAGTCACCCTGTCAAAATAGGGTTTTATATCTTTTCACTATTATCCGAAAGTCTAAAATAAAAAAAGCCTGAGATTCCCTTATTTTTGTTTTGCGAAAAATAAAATAATTTTATGGGACTCTTCAGGCGAAACAAAAATATCAAAAAACCTGTTATTC
>NZ_JBIPPD010000075.1:0-13482 GCF_044368625.1 Flavobacterium sp.
CTGAACGAGTTTGTTTATAAGCTAAATCGCAGATATTTTGGTGAGAAAATCTTCGATAGACTAGTGATAGCAAGTATTACAGGAGTATGATTAAAAACGGATATGCATTAAAAATAATTATGAAAATATTCTTTATTAACTTTTTTACAT
Source organism: Flavobacterium sp. (assembly GCF_044368625.1). GTDB lineage: Bacteria > Bacteroidota > Bacteroidia > Flavobacteriales > Flavobacteriaceae > Flavobacterium. The sequence continues at coordinate 151 of NZ_JBIPPD010000075.1, forward strand.
TTTTTTCAATTTTTTGTTTTTCTCAGCAGAAATATGAGTTTTCTGGCGTCTTAAAATTGAATGGAGACGACAAAACCTTAATCACATATATGATTTCATTTGATGTAAAAAACGGAACATTACAAGGATTTTCAAAAACAGATATTGGAGGCCTTCACGAAACGAAAAGTCTGATTTCTGGCACATACAATGCCACTACTAATATGTTAGCATTTCAAGAATCACAGATATTATACACAAAATCACAGATTAGTCAGAAGGATTTTTGCTATGTGTTTTTTGAAGGGAAGCTAAAGTTATCTGCAAATTTGAAAGAAATTAAGGGCAACTTTAGTAGCAAATATAAAGATGGAAAAAAATGCATTAACGGAACACTTCTACTTGTAAATCAGAAAAAAATAGAAAAAACCATCAGCAAACTAAGTACTAAAATCCAGTCGTCAAAAAAGCTAGATACCACAACAAAGAAAAAGTTCGATCTACTGAACATGGCTGATAGTTTACAAGTTAATCGGTTGTTGAAGAATCAAAATCTTTCCATTTTTGCCACAAGTAAAACAATTATAATTGAAGTTTGGGACAATAAAAAAGAAGACGGCGATGCGATAAATTTGTACCAAAATGCAAAAGTTGTACTGAAAAATTACACGGTAATGAACAAGAAGAAAATCATCGAAATTCCACTGACAACTTCGCCTATTTTATTAAAACTTGAGGCTACAAATGAAGGAAATTATGCGCCAAATACTGCTATGATTCGTATAATTGACGGAGAAAACTCCTATGAGCTACTTTCGAACTTGAAAAAATGGGAGAGCTCTTCAATCACAATTTATCGTTAAGACCGATTTTTATTTCTATTTCAGTTGATTTTAGAGTAACAAGTTATAAATTGCAGCAACGGGTGATGGCATATTTCCAAATGAATAAGACAATGAGAGCTATTTATATTACTCTATTTTTATTAGTACAGTTAAACCTTTCGGGTCAAACTACCCAAATGGAATTGGTTAATAAATTTGGCTTTTCTGCCGACCGTTTTGTTGGGGCAGATAAGTTCGGCTTTTACTATTTTATCAAAAACAACGTACTTTTTAAAACAAAAAACGACGTATTATTAGCGTATAAAAATTTGCCTTTGGGCCAAATAACCAAAGTAGACTTGCAAAATCCGCTGAAAGTAACTCTTTTTTATGAACGTTTCAACACCGCAATCACACTCGACAATCAATTAAATGAAACTTTAAAAATCGATTTTTCGCAACTGAAAACGCCTTTGGTAGTAAGTAAAATTGGGATGGCTTCTCAAAACCAGCTATGGGTTTTTGACGATATTTCACGACAGCTGTATTTGTACAATAGCACCAATGGTAATTTGAAAGCAGTGGGAACACCATTTTCAGAAAACATTAAGTTTTACAATACCGATTTTAATTATTTTGAATGGCTCGACGACAAGAATAGATGGTTCCAATGTTCAATTTTTGGTAATGTGGAGAAGTTGGATTATGATTTAGATTTCGACACAATATTATTTACCGACAATGAATGTATTATTTATAAAAAAGACGAAAAAATATTTGCTTTTGGCAAAAACACCAAGAAAATTTCTATTCTAGAGTATGGTAATAAAACCTTTGAAAGTTTGTCGTACAAAAACCAAATTTTATCTATTTTTACCAAACGAGAAATTAGCAATTTTAAAATCAAAATACCGTAATGCATATAGCAGTAGCAGGAAATATTGGTGCAGGAAAAACAACCTTAACCCGTTTATTGGCCAAACATTTTAAATGGGAACCCCATTTTGAAGATGTGGTAGACAATCCATACTTAGATGATTTTTACCACCAAATGGAACGTTGGAGTTTCAATTTGCAAATTTATTTCTTGAACAGTCGTTTTCGTCAAGTGTTGCAAATTCGCGAAAGCGGTAAGAAAATCATCCAAGACCGAACGATTTATGAAGATGCACACATTTTTGCCCCTAATTTACACGCGATGGGACTGATGACCAATCGTGATTTTAACAATTATTGCTCCTTATTTGAATTGATGGAAGGCCTTGTGGGAGCGCCCGATTTATTGATTTATTTAAGAAGTTCGATACCCAACTTAGTAGGGCAAATTCACAAACGCGGCCGGGAATACGAAAATTCGATTTCGATTGATTATTTAAGTCGATTGAACGAACGTTATGAAGCATGGGTACACACGTACGACAAAGGAAAACTCTTAATCATAGACGTGGACACAATTAATTTTGTAGATAATCCCGAAGACCTGGGGATGATTATCAACCGTATCGATGCCGAAATCAATGGTTTGTTTTAAAAAAAAACGTTTTCAATAGAAAATGCCCCAAAAAATATCATTTTCTTGGGGCATATTTGTGTTTACTTAATGCTGTTTTTAAAAATTTATACTTAAAAATTTATCGTTTAAGACTAAAATGTCCTTTGTAAACTCTACCATCCTGTCGTGTGATTACAAACCAGTAATCCGTAGAGGGCAGTTCAAATCCATTTAAAGTTCCGTCCCAACCTGCATCACCACTATTTAAACGCTTAACTAATTTGCCGTAACAGTCAAAAATATCTACACTTAAATTGGGCTCGTATTTGGAAAATTGCACGTGCCAAGTATCGTTATAACCGTCGCCGTTGGGTGTAAAAAATTTAGGGTAATTCAATAAAACAAAATCTTGATCTGCTGTACCGCAACCATTATCATCTTTGACATACACGGTATATTCACCTGCAGGCAAATTGTAGAAGGTATTGGAAGATTGAAAATTCAAATTATCTAGTGAATACAAATACGCTCCAGAACCATTTACCGAAATAACCACCTTATTCTCTTGGGACCAGTCGGATATATCAATAGTTTGGATTAGAGCTTCGCTCGAACTTGTAACTACAAAATCTTTTGTAGTATCACAAGTCAAATCTTGATACACATTGCTAACTGTTACCGAATATGTTCCGGCAGTTTGAATCGTAATGGATTGGGTTGTTTCGCCCGTTGACCATAAGTACTTAGCAAATCCGGCCTCAGCCGTTAAAGTTTTAGAGAATCCTTCGCAAAGAAAGATGGGCAAAGCCGGTGACAATTGTGGTGTTACCCCTGTAAAAATCGGAAATGATGTGGTTGCGTAACACAATGGTAGAGTCTTATGTTCTACCCGTGCATAAATTGTTTGTGGATTAGAAATATTGGTATAACCATCTGGAAGCAGATTTAGTCCGTTATTAGCATCAAACTGTGTAAAATGATATGTAACATTGTAGGTATTTGGACTTTGATTTCCTAAAATTTGCGGTGTTTGATTAACTAAAGGAAAAATACCAAATGGCACGCCATCCGTTCGACAAACCAACATACTTTGAGCAGCAATTGCCCGAACCAAAGGAAGTAAGGTACCTATTTCGACAGGAACGTTTTTGATATTTCCGCAATCGTCGGTAACCTTAAAATTATAACTTCCATTTGTTAAATTCACAAAAGTATTATTCGTTCCATTATCCAAAACTACAGGTTCCGTCATGGTAAAATTAAATGGAGCAACACCTTCTACGTCAATTACCACATTATTTGGCCCAATTCCGTCGTCACAACTCAAGTTAAAAGCACCAAGAATGGCGAGTTCAGGAGCAATACTAAATTCAACATACAAATCCGAACACTGGGCATTTTGGTTTCCATTGTCATAAGAATCAAACACTTTTATGACGCGAAAATCACCGATTAAAAAAATATTTAAAACCGTGGCATTATTGATCAATTCTGATGCCGTAGTAGTATTGGGAATTGTTCCTTCTAGATAAGATACACCTGTATATGGATGTCCCCATGTACTAGTTTCCGGATAATATTTTTGCAACCAAAACCGTTTTCCTGTAATGGATGCATCGGTATCCCCCATTGTAATGTCAAACGATCCGCATTTCCGATTGATTTCAAAACCATCTGAAGTTCGCGTGTACCCAAATATTTCGACCGAAATCTGAAGATTAAATCCGCAATTATCTGTTGCTTCAAATGTATACATTCCAGCAGGTAAATCGCCCATAAAAAATACACCATTGCTGTTCATATTCGCACTAACATCGTACGGAAGCACAAAACCAGTATTTTGAGGCGCGGCAATAATCTTCATGGTTACAATAATTCCATTGGAAGTAGAAAGCCGCACCGCTCCGGTAGTCGGATTACAATCGGGTCGTGTGGTGGCTACTAATTGACCCAATACAAATGCAGGAACTATTACTGCAACAGTATAGGAATCGCCACAACTGTCGGTTATAAAAAAAGTGTACTCACCCACAGGTAAACTAGGATGAATAAAAACGCCATTAGCATTCACAAATGACATCATATTTTGAGGAAGCGGATTAGTGTAGGCCATCGGAGCCTCCGTTAAATTAATGGCTACAATGAAACGATCATCGGGAATTGTAATACGAACCGTTCCAAATGCTGAACCACAACCATTATTTGAGGCAACAACACTAGGTTGTAAGGGCTTTTTTATAAATGAAAATTCGAGTTGTTTGATTCTTCCGCAGGCATCTTGAACTGCAGCCGTATAATCCCCAAAAGGTACCGTGTTATCTTCGCTTCCAAATAACACAGGGGAGGTTAGAAATGGCCCTGGATAATTGATATTAAACAACGCTGGATTAAATCCTGATGGTCCCGTAATATTCAACGAGAAGGGAGGCGAAAAGTTACTGACTGCTATTGAAAAAAACAATTCGCCACATTCAGCAGTTTCCTCCAGCATTATTTAATTTGGGTTGGGATTTATTTCAAACTGCCCCGCGAACACATTTGAACAATTATCAGACACTTCAATATTTACTAAAAATAGTTGATTCCCAAATAAAGGAATATTTTGAGAAAGCTCAAAACTAATTGGATCGCCCGTGGTAATGATTTGTGCAATACTTTGTGCCACAGAACCATCCGGTGCAAAAACAGTATAATTGACCGTTAATGGGTATAATATTGGAGCGGCTGTATTAGAAGAAATTTTGTTAACAATAGTAGTTGAAGAACACGAAGAAGCTACCTCGGGAAAGGAAGGTGCTCCAATGCTGAAATTATTATTTCCAATGGCAAACGTGTAGGCTTTCGTTAATGCATCATTACAATCGTCAAAAACACGAACGGTATAAGTGCCTGAGCTGAGATTAGTAAATTGATTGGAGGCTTGTAAGGGTCGTGTTACAGGTCCCGAAATGATTTCATAAAAAGTAGGATTTCCTGCCAAAACAGTTACAGTCAAGGTCGCAGTTTCATTACAATCAAGTGCGGCGGAATCAGAAAGTTCAAAATCTAATTTTTCTACGAGATCTTCAATTTCAACATCTACTTCTTCAATATTAAATTGAAATCCAAGGGTTTGCGTAGCACGAACTCTATACACACCCGCTTGTAACGTTACGAAAGAAGGAGCCATTGTCTCTGCAATATGACTCACAAAATCAGGAGCTAAATACAACTTGTATCGGATTTCAGATCCAGGGGTAGTGTTAGATACATTCATTTCCAGCATACCGTTACTGGTACACGTCTCGGCAGTAGAACTTACATTAAGTGTAAAATCAGACAACTGACTATAAGAACTTAATGTGAAACTACATAAAAGCAGCATCAATATGGAGCGTAGGTAAAACATCAAAAATAGATTTGCAAGGGACTACAAAAATAATTTAATAGGGGTCATAAAAGCGTTATAGTTTGAGCTTTTAATGTTATCTAATTTCAGTATAAAGATTATAACCAATTAATTTTGTAAAATAAAAAGAGAAAAGTGTTTCCCAAACAACCGCAGTTTTAGACTGCAAGTAGCATTACAAGCAACTTTTTATTGGAGTAAAAATTGCAATTAGCTACAACTAATTTTCTTTTATTGTAAGTTATCACATACATTCGACTTTTTATAAAATAAAAATGCCCCCAAAATAACAAACATTATTTGGGGGCATTACATTTTATAAAACAATTCTCTAGAAAACCTTAACTTTTTGTACTAAACGCTTTTATTTGAGCATCCACTTCCGCTTCTGTTCCGGTAAATTCGGCATTCTCTTCTTTTCCATCAATAGTTTTTGAAACTTTAGCCGAAAATACTCCGTCAACATTGGTTTTTTCTACTGATATAGTATTGGTAGAAGTTACTTCGAATTGATTTTCAATTTTTTCCAAAACTTTTGTTTCCACAGTTTGACTTACCACATTGTGACCGCCTAAGATTGGAGCAATTACCAAACCAATTAAACAAGTCAATTTAATTAAAATATTCATCGATGGCCCTGAAGTATCTTTAAATGGATCACCAACCGTATCACCCGTTACCGCTGCTTTGTGAGCATCCGAACCTTTGAAGGTCATTTCGCCATTAATCATAACTCCTGCTTCAAAAGATTTCTTTGCATTGTCCCAAGCGCCACCAGCATTGTTCTGGAAAACTGCCCAAAGCACACCTGAAACAGTAACTCCGGCCATATAACCCCCTAACATTTCAGCAACCAATTGATTATTATCTGGGTAAACCAAAATTCCTAAAAGCACAATAGCTATTGGAAAACCAATCGTTAAAATTCCAGGCAGCATCATTTCACGCAAAGCGGCTTTCGTAGAAATTTCTACACATTTACCGTATTCTGGCTTACCCGTTCCTTCCATTATACCCGGAATTTCTTTGAACTGACGTCGCACTTCGTACACCATGTCCATAGCTGCTTTTCCAACAGAATTCATTGCTAATGCCGAGAAAACTACCGGAATCATTCCACCCACAAATAGCATGGCCAAGACTGGTGCTTTGAATATATTGATTCCGTCAATTCCTGTAAAAGTAACATAAGCAGCAAAAAGGGCCAGCGAAGTTAATGCAGCCGAAGCAATTGCAAAACCTTTCCCGGTTGCAGCCGTAGTATTTCCAACAGAATCTAAAATATCGGTGCGAGTACGAACCTCTTTAGGAAGCTCACTCATTTCGGCAATTCCACCCGCATTATCAGCAATTGGCCCAAAAGCATCAATCGCTAGTTGCATAGCCGTAGTTGCCATCATTGCCGAAGCCGCCAGAGCTACCCCGTAAAATCCTGCTAAAGCGTATGTGGACCAAATTGCAGCAGCGAATAAAATCACCGTTGGAAAGGTTGAAATCATACCTGTTGCCAAACCAGCAATAACGTTGGTTCCCGCACCTGTGGACGATTTTTGTACAATTGCCAAAACAGGTTTTGTGCCTAATCCTGTATAATATTCGGTTACGGATGAAATGGCTCCACCTACAAATAATCCGATTAAGGAAGCGTAGAAAACCCTCATTGACGAAATTTCTTGCAATCCTTCTCCAAAAAAGGACATTTTCATCGTTTCAGGTAACATCATATCAATTAAGAAAAAACAGGCAATCGCAGTTAAAGCAATTGAAACCCAGTTTCCAATATTTAATGCTTTTTGCACCTGAGCTTCTTTTGCCGAATCACTTGAAATTTTCACTAACATTGTTCCGATAATCGAAAATAAAATTCCGAAACCTGCAATGGCCATTGGCAATAAAATAGGACCAATTCCGCCAAAAGCATCTTGAATGCTTCCGCCCATATCTTTAATTACGTAGTTTCCTAGAACCATTGCGGCAAGAACTGTTGCTACATAAGACCCAAATAAATCGGCACCCATACCGGCAACGTCGCCCACGTTATCACCCACGTTATCAGCAATTGTTGCTGGATTTCTTGGATCGTCTTCGGGAATTCCCGCTTCTACTTTACCAACTAAATCGGCCCCAACGTCGGCCGCTTTGGTGTAAATACCACCACCCACTCTTGCGAATAAAGCAATGGATTCTGCTCCAAGAGAAAAACCGGCAAGTGTTTCGAGAACGATGGTCATATCACCTGTGTTTGTCCAAACACCTTTCATAAAAAACTGAAATAATATGATAAAAAAACCGGTTAGACCAAGAACGGCAAGACCAGCAACTCCCAATCCCATTACGGTTCCGCCGCCAAAAGAAACTTTCAAGGCTTGTGGCAAACTGGTTCGGGCAGCTTGTGTGGTTCTAACATTGGTTTTTGTAGCGATTTTCATACCCATATTTCCCGCTAAAGCCGAGAAGAAAGCTCCGAAAACAAATGCTACTACAATTAAAATATGTGTTGTTGGAACTATGAATGAAATTCCGGCGAGGACCATACTTGCTAAGACAACAAATATTGCTAGCAACCTGTACTCTGCTTTTAAAAATGCTAAAGCACCTTCATAGATATAATCTGAAATTTCTTTCATTTTTCCGTCTCCGGGATCTTGTTTTAATACCCAAGATCGTTTCATCCACATAAAAATCAATCCAATAATTGCCATAACTATCGGAACATAAATCATCATTGATTCCATAAATTGCATTTGGTTTTTTAGTTAATATTATGTAAATATAGCGAAACGGAAATTAATAAAAAAGCAATTTTTTTATTTACATACTGCTTTTTTGATAAAAATTTAATAACAAATCAACCACATACATCAACTGTAAATGTTGGTTTATTTAAAACTGAAGAAAAAGAACCACTTTCTGAATTAATTCAGTTTCTTTTTTTTAAATAAAAAAACACCTGTAACAATCAAGTCACAGGTGCTTTAAAATTTTTTTTAAAATAAGATTACTTTATTCCAAACAACCCTTCAGGTTTATCTTCGATAGCTTCAAAACGGGCTACACATTTCGAGATAATGACTCGCGCTTCGTTCACGTCGCCCCAACCTTCCACGTCTACTTTTTTGTTTTCTAAATCTTTGTAGACTTGAAAAAAATGTTCGATTTCCTTTACTAAATGCGGGTTCATGTCACTCAAATCATTTAAGTTGCTCCAAATAGGATCGGAAACGGGTACACAAATAATTTTTTCATCAGGTCCTTTGTCGTCTGCCATGTGAAAAACACCAATAGGTTTCACTTCAATCACGCAACCAGGAAATGTTGGTTCATTGATTAAAACCAAAACATCCAATGGATCGCCGTCCAAAGCCAAAGTTTCAGGAATGAATCCATAATCGGCGGGATACATCATCGAAGAAAACAACATTCTGTCGAAACGCATTCTTTTCAAATCAAAATCATATTCGTATTTATTTCTACTTCCTCGTGGTATTTCGATGAGCACATCGAAAGAGTGTTTTTTATCAGCTGTCATTTGTATTATTTTCAATTTTTACGACTGCAAAAGTAAGCAAACATTCCTACTTTTCAATACACAGTACGTGTTATCTCTTCATTAATTTATAAGTTGCACTGCTGTTTTTGCAATTAAAATTGAAATCCTAACGCTGCTTTAACTCCAAAATTGGTGGTAGTTGGCGTGATGTAATTGCCGCGCCAAGCAAATTCGATACGAAGTACTTTAAAGATATTTCCTATTCCGGCATTGTATTCCCAATAAAAATCTTCGGGAGCACTGTAAATTAAACCGGAAGCATTGATGGCTCTGTTTTGATTGGTTATAGTTCCGTAAACACCTTTAACACCTACTGTTTCCCTCCAATTCAATTTTCGCATCAACGGAATTCTAGATAAAATTCTACCTCCAAAATTGTGTTGCAACTGAAAAGTTGCATACGTATCTGCTTGAAATTCGTAAAAATCCAGCAAGTTAAACGTATTTTCAATAACAAAATAAGTTTGATTTCCGGGAACAATACTCATCAATCCAAGCGGTACTGTACCGTATGTTTTCCCCAATTCCATAATGTAATCCAAACGTCCAATTCCACCCATATTAATCGGTTGTTTGTAGTACAACTGGATTTTTTCATAATCAAAATCACTGTTCAAAACGCCTTTTAAACCTTGACTATAATTGATAAAAAAGCGTGGAAAAGGGTTGTCTACCACATTTCGTTCTACTCCATACCCGAAAGTTTTGCGGCCTGGCGTGTATTCAATTTGGAAATTAATTTCGGATTGTTTTACTTCGCCTTTGGTGGTTGTAAAACTGGCATCGGTATAATAGTCGAGGCTAAAGGTTTCCGAAGCCGATTCTAATGTTCGGTACGAAAACCCGGTTTGAAACGTCAAATTTCGCACAGGTTCCATTTCTACAGCCAAAGAAGATAAGTTTATATTGGTCAACTTGCCGTTATTTCCTGCGGTAAAAAGCGCTGAAGACGCAAAACTTCTGCCCAAAACATCGTTGGTAGTAGTTAGGCTGGCGCCAATTTGTTCCACATCCCGTCTGTTTCCAGCCGAAATTATCAATCGGTTTTTCTTGTTCAACAGCCATTTTCCCGAAATGCCGTATTTGAATTTATCATCTTTAAAACCATAAGCCGTATAGCCTTGGAGTCGCCAAAAATCATTGGGTCCAAAATAGGTTCGTCCACCTACTCTAAGTCGGATTCCTTCGACTTCATTATAACCAAAGGTGGATAATACCGGGCCGATATCAAAATTTCCTTTTTGAATATAACCACTTCCCAAAATGGTAACCAAATCGGTAATTTGCCGGAACTTCTTGTTGGTTTGCAACGTGTCCAGCATTTTATAAATCCCCTTTTCATCTTTATTCAAATTTTCGAAGCGGTTTTCTTCCCAAAAATCATCTTCACGAAGATAAACCGTATCATCGAACTCATTTACTTCTGCCTTATAAAAATCAACTGGTTTTTCTTTGTCAAATGCATGATTACGAAACATTGTAGTTCGTTTTCCATAAATACCACGTGATTTTTCTTTTTTATTTAAAGCAAAATCCGTCATCATGTAATCCCGTGTTAGAAGAAAAACCGAATCGTTTAGAACTTCGAAATCTTGCTCGATGTAAATTTCTTTTACCCAATTGATGTTGGCGCTTTTGGAGGCTTGAAGATTTATATTTTTAATGGCCCAAGTCGAGTCGTTGACCCAAAAGTCGCCTTTAAAAGTGAGTTCATTTTTACGTCGAGGATAGTAAACAATATTGTAGCACCATTTTTTATCAATAAATGCACTATCCACCAACCTGTAATTATAAACATCAATTCCAGTTTTAGAAAGTGGACTCGTAAATGCTTTGTCGAAAAATTTTAGGTAATTGTCGTAGATGTCGTATTCGGCATACAAATCTTTTATGAAAGCTATAATCTGCTGATTGGTATTGAAACCCGAGTTTTTATTGGCTTTCAGAATTTCTTTGACCTTACCTCTCACGTTATCGCCATAGACGTTTGAAAGTGCTTCGTTGATAAAAATGGGCAAATAGGTTTTTCCTGTAACACTCGAGGTATCAACGGAGTTGAAAATAAATTCCATTCCTTTGAACATACGGCTTTTCATAAATGCACTGTCGATGGTATTCATGTCAAATTCAACTTTTTCGTATTTCTCAAACTCGTACTGCTTGAACTGACGCAAACCATTGTTTCGTTTTCGTTCCCATATTTTTCTAAGAATATCAACGGCTGGATTATTTTTTTTCGCAGTTTTACCGGTATAAATTTTCACTTCGGTTAATTCTTCTCCCGAAACCAATATGATTTTCATATTGTAGCTCACCGCTTTGTCCAACTGAATTTCCTGAGTTGTAAATCCAATAAAGGAGACCGAAAGAATTTTTCGGTTTTGCGTAGATTCTAAATAAAAACGACCTTCTTCGTTGGTAATCATTCCTTCGGAAGTACCTAAAAAAGCCACATTGGCATACGGTACTGGTTTTTGGTTTTCGTCTAAAACTACGCCACTCACTTTAGTCTGTGCGAAGGAAAAAGAAACTACCGATAAAAAAAAAAGAAAAAAAATAGTATATTTCATAGGTGTAAAAGTGATTTTTTAGCGGTCATATATGGTATCGCTTTTATTTATTGGTGTTTATATCACAATATTGGTATTCGACGGTTATTCAATTGCTTGCGCAAAAGTGTTGTTAACTACTATTTCATAAATTATGCCTTCAAAAAAAAATTGTGGCTAAATCAAATTTCAAAAAAAAACTCCAACAAAGTTGCCCTTGTTGAAGTTTCAAATATAGCAATAAGTTAGTAAGAAAAAATTACGTTTTGAAGTAAACTTACATCAGATACTAACTGTTTATTTTATTTTTTATAAGTTACCTTCTTTACTGCTTTAATCACATCTTCGGAGTTAGGCAACCATTCTTTGAGTAAGGTTGGAGCATAAGGTGCTGGCGTATCTGCCGTTGTGATTCGTTGAATTGGTGCATCAAGAAAATCAAAAGCACGTTCTTGAACCATATACGTAATTTCTGAAGCCACACTAGCAAACGGCCAAGCTTCTTCTAAAACAACCAATCGGTTGGTTTTCTTAACCGACTTGATAATCGCATCATAATCCATTGGTCGAACGGTTCTCAAATCGATAATTTCACATGAAATTCCTTCTTTCTCCAGTGCCTCAGCTGCGATATGAGCTTCTTTGATAATTTTTCCAAAAGAAACAATCGTTACATCTGTTCCTTCTCTTTTCACATCAGCAACACCAAGTGGAATGATATAATCTTCTTCAGGAACTTCGCCTTTGTCGCCATACATTTGTTCTGATTCCATAAAAATCACGGGATCGTTGTCTCTGATGGCTGCTTTTAAAAGTCCTTTGGCATCATAAACTGTAGATGGCACCACAACTTTAAGTCCCGGTGTATTGGCAAACCAGTTTTCAAAAGCCTGAGAGTGTGTCGCACCCAATTGTCCTGCAGAAGCCGTTGGCCCTCTAAAAACCATTGGCATCGGAAATTGTCCTGCCGACATCTGACGCATTTTCGCTGCATTGTTAATAATTTGGTCAATTCCAACAAGTGCAAAATTGAACGTCATAAATTCTACAATTGGTCGGCAACCGTTCATCGCCGAACCTACTGCGATACCTGCAAACCCAAGCTCTGCAATAGGGGTGTCAATGACACGCTTTTCGCCAAACTCGTCCAACATTCCTTTGGAAGCTTTGTAAGCACCGTTGTATTCGGCCACTTCCTCACCCATTAAATATATAGTTTCATCGCGACGCATTTCTTCGCTCATCGCCTCACAAATAGCTTCTCTAAATTGGATTGTCTTCATACCTGTAGAATTTATCTTCTTAATTTTGAAATGCAAAAATAAGAAGATTCAGCTATATATTTACATAAAACACTTTAAAATGTTCAGGAGCTTTATCCGGCTGTACGCTGTATCTTTTTTATGCTTGAAAAAAGCATAAAAAAGGATGCCGCTTCCATCCGGGCTAGCTGCAAATTCCAGCTATATTGACCACCCCATTCCAGTTTAAAGTGAGCACCTAATTCCAGTTCAAAGTGACCATGCAATTCCAGTTGAAATTGACCACCC
>NZ_JBIPPD010000266.1:0-3735 GCF_044368625.1 Flavobacterium sp.
ATATCCTTAATTATTGATGGATTTTCGGTCTCTGCCAACAGCTTAATAAGCTCTAATTTTTCTAATTGAATGTCCATAAATGTGATAGTAAAGTTTAAATATACAAAACTTAATCCAATTTCAAAGCACCTACACCAATTTCGTCGCAAATATACTGCTGATTTTGGCAATAGCCAATTAATTCATCCTTAATAAATTGCAAAATCTTTTCTTTGCCATTTTCGGGGTATAAAACATGAACGTTTGCACCCGCATCAAGTGTAAAACATACCTGAATATCAGTTGCTTGCCGGAATTTCCAAATTTTATTTATAATCTCTAAAGTGTTGGGTTTCATCAAAATAAAATACGGATGAGAAGTCATCATCATCGAATGCAATGTTAAGGCCTCACTTTCCACTAATTCCACAAACTTTTTAAGGTTTCCATCCTTCAAAATTTGTTTCATTTTTGCCAAATTTTCATGGGCTTGCTCAAATCGTTGTGCAGCATAAGGATGATTGTGCATTAATTCGTGACCTACGGTACTCGAAACCACTTTTTCTCCTTTGTCCACAAGCAAAATTGTATCTTGATACTGCTGAAAATTAGGATGAATGAGCTCTGTAAATTCAACCCCAAATAAATCTGAACTTTCTTTAATTGACTCGCTTTTTCCCCACACCACAACCGAACCTTTGATACTTCGGCATGCACTTCCAGAACCCAATCGCGCTAAAAAAGAGGCTTTTTTCCAAAAATAGTCGTCTGCCATTTCAGGATTAAAAAGTTTTTCCATTGACATCAAATTGACTGCCATTGCCGCCATTCCGCTCGCCGATGATGCAATTCCTGAACTGTGCGGAAATGTATTTTCAGTAGAAATAACAAAATGAAAATCTTTTAAAAATGGCACATAAACCGCAATTCGTTCAAAGAATTTCTGAATTTTAGGTTTGAAATCTTCTTTTGGCTTTCCGTCTAAAAATAAGTCGAAAGAAAAATCATTCGAATCCGAACTTTTAGGTTCAAACTCAAGTGTAGTAATGGTTTTACAATTATTCAACGTAAAACTGATGGAAGGATTAGCAGGAATTTGATGTTCCTTTTTACCCCAATATTTTACCAATGCGATATTACTTGGAGCACTCCATTGAAATTGTCCTTTCTGCGTTATTTTTTGCGTATACGCTTGAGGTATAAAATCCGTAACTGCTGTCATTCTTTATTCAATTTTTGACAAAGATACTTTATTTGCTTCACATCAAAAAACAACTTTTAAATCAACAAAATTCGTATTTTTGAAGAAAAAATTACGATTATGAAACTCGCCTATAAAATCATCATACTACTTGTCGTCTGCCTCGGAATCGGCTATTTTGCCGGAATGGTGACACAAAATAGTATTGAAACTTGGTATACAATAATTGAAAAACCGAGTTTCAATCCACCCAATTGGCTTTTTGGGCCTGTTTGGACTTTACTTTACATTTGCATAGCCGTTGCAGGAGCAATTGTTTGGGATAAAATTGACACCCATCCCTTAGCGAAAAAGGGATTGCTGTTTTTTGCAATTCAATTGATTTTAAACACGCTTTGGTCTTTTTTGTTTTTTGGGTTAAAAAATCCGTCAATCGCACTTATCGAAATTATTTTACTCCTACTTATCATTTACGAAACCTACATACTTTTCAGTAAAATCAACAAATTTGCAGGATATTTATTCATCCCTTACCTTCTTTGGGTGAGTTTTGCCCTGTTTTTGAATGCCAGTATTTGGTGGCTCAATCGCTAAATCCTTATTTATAATGAATAAAAACTAGCCATTTCCAACAATTCAACAAAAGTGAAAAATGCATTTAAGGTTGTGTTTTAAATAGATGCAACCTATCTTTGTGCAAAAATTACTTTTCCATAAACCTAATATTATGCAATCAAATCAATTTGACTATTTTCCGATAGTAATGCAGTTACTTCTCGCAGTAGGATTTGTAGTAGCAACCATTATTGGCTCTAGTTTTTTAGGCCCAAAAAGATCATCTAAAAACAAGGATAAAAATTTTGAATGTGGTATCGAATCGGTAGGAAATGCCCGAATGCCTTTTTCTGTTAAATACTTTTTGGTAGCCATTTTATTCGTCCTTTTTGATGTCGAAGTTATATTTATGTATCCATGGGCGGTTAATTTCCGTGAAATGGGTTTTGAAGGTTTAATTAAAATGGGCATTTTTATGTTTCTTCTTGTGGTAGGATTTTTCTACGTGATGAAGAAAAAAGGTTTGGAGTGGGAATAATATAAGGATTTTTCGGTTTTGAGATGTTCTGGCCTGGCTTCAGGAATAGGATGCTCTATTCCAAAAACATATTGAAAACAGAATTTACGTTTTACGATCATTTAAAAGCAGAAAACCTAATTCAAAAATCATAACTTAAATGAGTGAAATAAAATCAAATATGGTAGCACCCCCGGAAGGATATTCTGGCGAAGGATTTTTTGCTACAAAAATGAGTGATGTTGTAGGTTTGGCTCGTGCTAATTCGCTTTGGCCTTTACCCTTTGCTACTTCTTGTTGCGGTATTGAATTTATGGCAACTATGGGATCGCATTATGATTTGGCTCGGTTTGGCTCGGAACGAATGAGTTTCTCACCACGCCAAGCAGATATGCTGCTCGTGATGGGAACTATTTCCAAAAAAATGGCACCTATTTTACGTCAAGTTTACGAACAAATGGCAGAGCCTCGTTGGGTAATAGCAGTTGGTGCATGTGCCAGTTCGGGCGGAATTTTCGACACGTATTCAGTATTACAAGGAATTGACAAAGTAATTCCTGTCGACGTTTACGTACCGGGTTGCCCACCTCGACCCGAACAAATTTTGGACGGAATTATGCGATTGCAAGATTTGGTTCGATCGGAATCGGCAAGACGCAGGAGTTCTCCTGAATATAATGAATTATTGGCTTCTTATAACATCAAATAAACATGGCTTTAGATAGCACGATTATACAAACAAAACTAGTGGATAAGTTCGATAATATAGTATCGAATTTTATACAACAACACGATATTTTTACCTTTGATGTAACAGCCGAAAGCAATCTAGAAGTGATGCGCTTTTTGAGAGATGATGCAACTTTACGGTTCAATTTCCTAACCGACATCTGCGGAATTCATTATCCCGAAGCAGAAAAAGACAAAGAATTTGCTGTGGTTTATCACATGCACAATTGGCTGGACAATACAAGAGTGCGTTTTAAATGTTTTCTTTCATTAGAAAATTTAGAAATCAATTCAGTAACCAGTTTGTTCTCAGGCGCTAACTGGCAAGAGCGTGAAACATTCGATTTTTATGGAATTATATTTAAAGGTCATCCACAATTGAAACGTATTTTGAATATGGATGAAATGACTTCTTTTCCGATGCGAAAAGAATTTCCACTAGAAGACGGCGGACGTACCGATAAAGACGACCGTTTCTTCGGGAGAACAACAATTAATTGTTAACGCACCTGAAATAATAGCGCGAAAATGCAAGACTTATTATTACCACCAGAATTACGTTATGCCGACATTATCAAGCAAAGGCAAAATGAAGACGGAAGCGAGCTTTCGATTCTGAATTTAGGACCAACTCACCCTGCGACTCACGGAATTTTTCAAAACATCTTGTTGATGGATGGCGAAAGAATCGTAGAAGGCGAAGGAACTGTGGGTTACATTCACCGTGCTTTTGAAAAAATTGCAGAAAACCGAC
>NZ_JBIPPD010000267.1:0-3733 GCF_044368625.1 Flavobacterium sp.
TATATGTGTCAAACTTATTGCTGATTGGTTGCTCCTCAGCAGAGCCAATGTCCTCTTCAGTTTGATGTGGTAATATAATTAATTTAAATTGAAAAATTACCAACTATTTTTGACCACATTACCTTTTGACAATAATGAGCTCGATGTTTTTCGGGCTCATTTTGTTTAAATTGGATTTTATGTCTAGCTTTTATAATAAGGTGGATTCAAATTATATTTTCAATTGGCATTAGGTCTTAGCGCTTGTTTCAATCCTCAAGGATACCGATGTTGAATACTGTTTCAAAAATACCAACGCTACACGAGCTAACTTAAATGCATAAGCATACTTCATTTTCTTTCCATAAAAAATGCCCCAAATAGTATCTAACTTTTGAGGCATATTCTTTTCAATGGTATTTATTTATGAGCTAATTCAAGTTTTACAAATCAAATTTAATACCTTGTGCCAAAGGCAAACTTGTAGTATAATTGATGGTATTGGTTTGTCGTCTCATGTAAATTTTCCAAGCATCCGAACCTGATTCTCTACCTCCGCCCGTTTCTTTTTCGCCACCAAATGCACCTCCGATTTCTGCTCCAGAAGTACCTATGTTTACATTTGCAATACCGCAATCAGAACCTTGAACAGAAAGAAAATACTCGGCTTCACGCAAATTATTGGTCATAATTGCAGAAGACAAACCTTGAGCAACTCCGTTTTGTAACTCTAATGCATTTTCTACAGTTCCTGAATATTTCAACAGATATAAAACAGGAGCAAAAGTTTCGTGTTGTACGATTTCAAAACTGTTATCAGCTTCGGCAATCGCTGGTTTTACATAACAACCACTTTCGTACCCTTGTCCTGAAAGAACACCACCTTCTACCAGAATGTTCCCGCCTTCGGCAACCACTTTTTCTAATGCTTTTTGATACATTTCCACCGCATGCGTATCAATAAGCGGACCGACGTGATTGTTTTGATCCAAGGGATTTCCAATTTTCAATTGGCCGTAAGCCGAAACAATCGCATCTTTTACTTTATCATAAATACTTTCGTGAATAATCAGTCTTCGGGTTGATGTACAACGCTGTCCGGCTGTTCCTACTGCTCCGAAAACTGCTCCAATAACAGTCATTTTGATATCGGCATCTGGAGTTACAATGATGGCGTTGTTTCCACCTAATTCCAATAATGATTTCCCTAAACGTCCTGCTACGGCTTGTGCTACGATTTTACCCATTCGAGTTGACCCAGTAGCTGAAACTAACGGAATACGCTTGTCGGCAGTCATCAATTCACCAATTTTATAATCGCCATTGATCAGGCAAGAAATTCCCTCTGGGAGGTTGTTTTCTTTTAAAACTTCGGCAATAATATTTTGACACGCGATGCCGCAAAGTGGTGTTTTTTCGGAAGGTTTCCATACGCAAACATCGCCTGCAATCCAAGCCAACGCCGTGTTCCAAGCCCAAACTGCCACAGGAAAGTTAAACGCCGAAATAATTCCCACAACCCCAAGTGAGTGGTATTGTTCGTACATACGATGTCCTGGTCGTTCAGAATGCATGGTCAAGCCGTGAAGTTGGCGCGAAAGTCCCACTGCAAAATCACAGATGTCAATCATTTCCTGAACTTCGCCAAAACCTTCTTGAAGTGATTTTCCCATTTCGTAAGAAACCAATTTCCCTAAAGCTTCCTTCTTTTGACGTAATTTTTCGCCAAACTGTCGCACAATCTCGCCTCGTTGTGGCGCTGGCATTACACGAAAAGTTTTAAAAGCCTCAGTTGCCGACTGCATTACTTTCTCGTAATCATCGGCTGTTGTGGTTTTTACTTTTGCGATTAATTGTCCATCCACGGGCGAATAACTTTCCAAAAGTGAGCCATTGGCAAACCATGAATTTCCGGTTGATGTTCCTTGATTTTCTGCTTGAATGCCCAATTCTTTTAAGGCTTCCTGCATTCCAAACTGATCTGCAATTGTTGTCATTTATAACTTATTTACTAGATTTTGTATTATTTTTTTGCGAAGTTAGCTATTTTGTGAGAAATATGCGAACGAAAATTGTTTAATAGGCAATTACTGAATCCTTTTCAATGCAGTATAAATTTAAAATGCGTTGTTATTTTTTATCCGAAAATTTAGGATCTGTTTCCATCACGGTGCCGCATTGTTTGCAAGTTCGAAGTTCATCTGAATTATAAAACTGCTTAAAGTGTGGCAAAAAATCTTCTTCGATATCGTTCAGTTCAAAGTACACTTCATGTAATTTATGATTGCAATTTTCGCAAAACCAAAGCAAACCATCCCTTAATTGTTGCCCATTTCGCTTCTTTTCGATTACTAATCCAATTGAATTTTCGCTTCGAACGGGAGAATGAGGCGTTTTTGCGGGATGCAAATACATATCGCCGGCGTGAAGTGGCATCGCTACTTTTTTTCCTTCTTCTTGAACATAAACGGTAATCGAACCTTCGAGTTGAAAAAACAACTCTTCTGTTTCGTTGTAATGGTAATCCTTTCGGGCATTTGGACCGGCAACTATCATTACTATATAATCCTCCGAATCTACGTAGATGTTTTTATTTCCTACAGGTGGTTTGAGCAAATGCCGATTTGCATCGATCCATTTAGTCAAATTGAAAGGTTTGGTAATGGCCATAATTTTTTGATGCAATTTACAAAAATAAAAAAGGTTGGCATAAACCAACCTTTAAAACTTTATCTATTTTACTTCCTTAATCAGGTAAACATACACCGGAAAGTGATCACTAAATCCGGGTTGGCTAGGAGAATTTCGCAGCGGATATCCTTTATATTGACCAGTGGTTTGAATTAAAAACTGTTTGTTGTAAATTCCTGCTTTCCAATATTGCCATCCTGAAAAATCATTTGTTATGTAGGCTTCACTCAACATAATTTGGTCAAAAATGTCACCTGAATCTCTGTAGAACAAAGTTGCGTTTCCATCTTTTGCCATTTGTTCGAAAGGGTTATAGATGCCTTTCTTTTTTACTTCACTTTTTTTCAACTTGGCCCCAATTCCTTCTTTCACACTTTTATTATAAGTTCCATCGTTTAAGTCACCCATGGTAATAATCTTGGCGTTAGGATTGATTTTAAATAAAGAATCCATAATCTTACGGTTCAATCTACCTGCCGCTTCGCGATATGGACTACTTCTCTTTTCACCTCCAGAACGTGAAGGCCAATGATTTACGATAAAATGAACTTCTTCACCATCCAATAAACCGGTTACTAACAACTGATCTCTGGTATAAATTCGCTTACTTACTGCATCAAAATTAACATTAGCTTTATCAGCATCTTCACCCTCTTTATCCTCTTTTTTAGAAGTTTCTACTTCATTTTGGTAAACGTATAAAGGTACGTTTATGTAACTCGTAGGTTTAAAGTGTTTTTTTTGGTATAACAATCCCACGTCGATACCACGCTTGTCGGGCGAATCAAAATGAACCACTCCATAGTCTTTACTGGCAATTTGTGGATTTTTTACTAAGTCTTCCAAAACACCTTTGTTCTCAACTTCACAAACGCCTAAAATAGTAGGAGGCTCTTTTTGTTGATCGTTCGTTCCGATTACAGCAATTACCCTTGCGAGATTGTTTAATTTTTGATTGTATTTTTTCGAAGTCCAGCCACTTTGAGGTAAATATTCTTCGTCGTAATTAGCTTGGTTGATGGTGTCAAACAAATTCTCTACGTTGTAAAATGCCACAGTATGT
>NZ_JBIPPD010000269.1:0-3689 GCF_044368625.1 Flavobacterium sp.
AAAAACTTTTCAAGTCTAATTTTCACTCTTTTGCAGTAATTTTCAATCTGTCTTGACCGTTCATGTAGCTCGTCGGGACGAGTTTTTTGGTTGGTCAGGACGAAGCAAAAGTTGCGTCGGGACGAATTGACGAAAATTTTCGTGAAAAAAGGACAAAAAAAAACCTCGAGTGCGGGAACACTCGAGGCTTTCGGACATGTAAAAATGCTCTACACGGCGGGTTACTAGCTTGCTTTTAGGTAATTTAGATTACCAAGTAAATTGCGTAATTTTTTCCCTGGTCGGAAAAGAATTCTGCTCTTAGTTACATCGGTAGCCGATACCTCTTCTGGGGTAACTTTTCCTCCTGAACTAATACTCACTAGGAAATTACCCAAGCTCCCTAATTTAACAATTCTGCCTTGTTTCAGCTCATTGATGATGTTGTATTCCAACGATCTCAATACTGCGTAACAGTCAGTATCTGTTAATGTACTCTGATAGGCAATCATCTCAGCGAGAGCTTCCATATCAGTTTCGCCGTTGCTCACTGCTGCGGCGTAAAATTTTTCAGGGGCAGTCATGTCCTGAGGGTTTTTTCTCGGTAACGTCTTAAATTTAATCGGCATTTTTTTTCCGTATTAAATTAAACAAAATTGATTTTGTCTTAGTACACTGACAATTAGTGCCTTTTTGACGAAATCAAAGATAAAAACTTCTTCTGGTTAAAAAAAGGTCATTTTCAATGAGTTATCATTTTTTTATTAACAGAAAGTAGTAATTATAGTACTTTTCAACCTTTTATAATTAACTGTAAATCAGTATTTTAAAAATTGTAAAATAGCTTAACCCCAGTAAAATAAGGGGGTTTACAAAATGATTAATTGAACTATTAATATAATACCATTTTACTTTTAATTTTAGCGGCATAAAATCATCCGCTTCCCAACCCCTTACATCCAGTTCCCCTTTTAGAGGGCTAGCGGCGCAAAAAAAAAAAACCTTTTGAACTGGCTTTTCTTTCATCCAATGCCAGCTACTTCAATCCAGTTTCAAACTCCTTTTGGTACTTCCCTCAGCACAAAAAATAAAGATTTTTTCCCATTCCATTTTAAAAGCGTTTTAAAAGTGTTATACATTTGATAACAAATGAGTATAATTAGCGACAAACTATTGGGTAGGGGTTTTAGCACTGCTATTTTGTAGTGAGTAGTGCCTGGTTAGCAGTCCTTTAAGCGCAGCATCATAATGAAAGAATATTTTATTTTACAATTCAAAATGCAAAACAGGCAATTAACCGCATGGGGAATTGAACCTGTAATTGGGTATGTTCTGGGTCTTTTTGCATTTATGGTGCTTTCCATAAAATTATTTGAAGCAACGCAATTTGCTGAATATTTCTATATGGTAGTGGCTTTAAGTGTAGTACTAAAATGGAATGAAGTAAATCGAAACGATTTTTTGAAACTTTGTTATTCCAGAAAGGGGTACATTAAAATAAGAATAATCGAAAACCTACTGGTTTCCATAGCATTTATAAGTTTTTTGTTAGTTCAAGAAAAGTATTTAAGTTCAGTTTTACTTGCAATTTCCGTTTGTCTTTTTTCGCTAATAGATTTAAAAAGCAAATCAAGTTTTACAGTACCCACTCCTTTTTACAAGCATCCTTTTGAGTTCGCCCTGGGTTTTAGGACCAATTATATCCTCTATTTATTCGCCTATTTATTGGCATTGATGGCGATTTATGTCGATAATTTTAATTTGGGTATTTTTGCCTTACTACTGACTTTAGTTTCGTGTCTTAGTTATTATACAAATTCGGAAGATGCATTTTATGTTTGGGTATTTTCATTGTCTCCCAAAGAATTTATAAGATATAAATTAAAAAACATCATCCACTATGCCACGCTTTTGTGCTTGCCAATAACGATAAGTTTGTCTTTATTTTTCTATACTAAAATAGATATAATTCTGGGAGTGCAATGCATAGGCTATTTGTTTATTTTCACCACTATGTTAGCAAAATATTCCGTATTTCCTGAAAAAATAAATATTAGATTCGGAATTGTATTGGCTTTAACAGTGTGGCTTCCACTTTTATTAGTGCTGATTATTCCCTATTTATACATTCAATCAACCAAAAAATTAAAAGAAATTCTACAATGATTAGCATTCAAAACTTGTCTAAATCGTACGGCAGCAAAAGAGTATTAGAAAATATAAACTTGAAACTTGAAAAAGGGAAGGTCTATGGTATTGTTGGCGAAAATGGAGCAGGAAAAACTACCTTGTTCCGATGTATTGCAGGATTAGAAAAATACGATGGAGCCATCAGTTGTGACTATGGGAAACCCAAAGATTTTCTGGGCTATTTACAAACGGAACCTTACTTTTTTTCGAAAATAACCGGTAGTGAATACATCCAATTATTATGCAATGCCAGAAACATAACCCCTACCGATTTAAAAGAAAAAAATATTTTTGATTTACCCTTGCAGGAATATGCAGCAAAGTATTCAACGGGGATGCGAAAAAAACTGGCATTGACAGCACTATTGTTGCAAGAAAATAAAGTATTCATCTTAGACGAACCATTTAATGGCGTAGATATTCACAGTAATATCATAATTACCGAAATAATTCATAAGTTGAAAGCAATGGGCAAATCAATTCTAATTTCTTCTCACATTTTTTCGACACTAAACGACACTTGCGATGAACTATTTTTATTGCAAAACGGACAAATTAGTAAGAGCGTAGTGAAAGCAGAATTTAGTCATTTAGAAAGCGATATGAAAGAGTTTACCATTGGAAATAAAATAGAGAAACTGAATCTAAAATAAAGAACGGTCGAAAATACCCGTCACTATTGCTCGCCTGCTTCAATTAACAGGCAATTCGTAGCGTTACCCTGGCGCTGATAACTTTCCTGTCGATGGGTAGGATTTTTAATTATATTTGTTTGGTGTAAATTATAAGGATACACATAAATACTACCAAAACAGGCATATAACATGCTAATATGGCTCGAAAACCTAATGATTTTAGACGCACATAAAGACCGGTAGTAGCCATTTAAAAAAAGACGTTATGAAACCAACTATTCTTATTCTAACGCTGAGCTTTCTAATCAACACTGTAGTAAATGCGCAATCTGCTGCCATTGCTAAAAGTTTTACAGGACATAAAGAGGCGATTTTGGGAATTGCTCCATCCCCTAACGGAAAATATTTGCTATCGGGTAGTGACGACAACCTTGCTTTTCTGTGGAATGAAGACGGCAAAATTATTGACACCATAGATGTGCACCAAAAAAGTGTAAACGATGTAGCTTTTTCTCCAGACAATAAACGTTTTATTACAGCAGGTTCTGAAGGTACCTTTGTAATTTGGAATATAGACGGAACTGAAGTTAAAACAGTCGCTGCCGACAAAGTGTATGTTAAGACTGTTGTTTATTCAAACGACGGAAAATATATTTTAAGTGGAGGTGGTGACAATACTGCCAAATTATGGACAGCAGAGGGTACACTCATCAGAACATTCAAAGGACATAAGTGTACCATTTATCAAGCCTCATTTTCCCCAGATAACAAATCAATAGTATTGGCAAGTTGCGACAATACCGCATCGATTTGGAACATCAATGGGAAAAAAGCTATGACTTTAAAAAAGCATAAAAGTGGAGTAAGTGCGGCCAGTTTTTCGCC
>NZ_JBIPPD010000076.1:0-13179 GCF_044368625.1 Flavobacterium sp.
TGCAAATAAGGGTGGGTTTTTTTTTGAAAAAACACAATTTTAGGTCGATTAATAATTTATATTTACAGTAAATCAATAAAGCAAATGAGCAACATTCTTGAAGTAAATAAAGTGGTCAAACAATACGGAGATTATACCGCACTTAACGAAGTTTCAATCACCGTTCCCAAAGGAAGTATTTACGGATTGTTAGGGCCTAATGGTGCAGGGAAAACTTCACTTATTCGTATTATCAATCAAATTACTCTTCCAGATAGTGGAACAATTTTGTTGGACGGCGAAAAACTACAGCCTAAACATACGGGAAATATTGGTTATCTACCCGAAGAACGAGGGTTGTACAAATCGATGAAAGTGGGCGAACAATGTTTGTACTTGGCACAAATGAAAGGTTTGTCTAAAGCCGAGGCCAAAAAACAATTGGAATATTGGTTTGATAAACTCGATATTAAAGGCTGGTGGAACAAGAAAATTGAGGAACTTTCGAAAGGAATGGCTCAGAAAATTCAGTTTGTGGTAACAGTTTTGCACCAGCCCAAACTGCTTATTTTTGATGAACCTTTCTCGGGTTTTGATCCCGTTAATGCCAATTTAATCAAAGATGAAATTCTCGAACTGCGTGAAAAAGGCGCTACTATCATATTTTCCACTCATAGAATGGAAAGTGTTGAGGAACTGTGTGATCACATTGCTTTAATCCATAAATCCAATAAATTAATTGAAGGAAAATTGAATGAAGTAAAACGAACGTATCGAAGCAATACTTTTGAAGTAGGAATTTTAACCAGCAACGTCGAAGGCTTGATGTTTGATTTAACTCAGCAATTTACAGTAAGCCCCGCCAGTTTTAAATCCCTGAATGATGAACTTAAATTACTCATCCATTTGGGCAATTCGACTTCTAATGAATTATTGCACGTGTTGACCCAACGCGGTCAAGTAACGCATTTTGTCGAAAAAATCCCGAGTGTAAACGACATTTTTATTCAAACGGTTAGCCAATAATTTTTAAAATTTAAAAAAAAAATAAATCTTACACAGCAAAATGAGTATATTAACTTTAATTATAAAAAGAGAATTCATAGCCAAAGTGCGAAACAAATCCTTTATTGTAATGACTTTTCTGAGTCCATTACTGTTTGTAGCACTTGCCGCATTTGTGGGATATTTGAGTACGATGCGATCGGGTGTCAAAAAAATTGTAATTCACGACGAATCTAATTTATTTGTCAACGAATTCAAGCAAACCGATGAATTCCACTACCTCAATTTTTCAGATATTCCGTTAAAATCTTTGAAAGATAGCGTGGTTGCCGAACGATTTGCGGGAATTTTATTCATTCCTAAAACAACGGACAATAATGACTTAGAAAAGCAAATTCAATACATTTCCAACGAAAGTCCGAGTACTTCATTTATAGAAGATTTGCAGGATATTATTGCCAGAAAACTCACTACTGCTAATTTGCAAACAGCAGGTTTAGACACTTTGGCTGTAAAAAATGCTCAAGCAGATGTATCCATCAATTTAGCCAAAGTGTCGGGTGAGGAAACGGTCAAAGGTCTTAATGAAATTAAGGTTTTTATCGGTGGCGCGTTTGGTTATTTGATCATGATGTTCATCATTATCTACGGAAATATGGTAATGCGAAGCGTGATTGAAGAGAAAACAAACCGCATTATCGAAATCATTATTTCGTCCGTAAAACCGTTCCAACTGATGATGGGAAAAATCATCGGTACATCGCTAGCTGGTGTCTTGCAGTTTTTGATTTGGGCAGTTGTAGGATCGATTTTATTTTTAATTGCCTCTGTATTCCTAGGGATTGAAATGGGAAGTCCAACTGCAGAAATGGTTGCCGTATCGGGTTCTAATTTTAACGAAACAGCTCAGTTGTATTTTAAAGAATTGGCCAGTTTGCCCATTATTACTTTGTTGATTTCCTTCCTTGTTTATTTCATTGGAGGTTATTTTTTATACAGTTCGATTTATGCTGCAATTGGCGCTGCGGTTGACAATGAAACCGATTCGCAACAATTTTTATTACCCATTATTTTACCATTAATCCTTGGAGTATATGTTGGTTTTTTTAGTGTTTTGAGCGAACCACACGGAACGGTTGCTACTACATTTTCGATGATTCCTTTGACCTCGCCAATCGTCATGCTGATGCGAATTCCGTTTGGTGTGCCTTGGTGGCAAATATTGATTTCGGTTACTTTGTTGTTTGCAACTTTCTTTTTTGTCGTGTGGTTTGCAGCCAAAATATACCGCGTTGGAATTTTGATGTACGGAAAAAAACCAACTTGGAAAGAGTTATATAAATGGTTGAAATATTAAAATTAAATGGATTTTATAGACCAAATTAAACATATTTTAGGTTTAAGCTTGATTAAAACAGAAGACATCAATGTAACAATTGGCGCCCTCATTGCTGTTGTTTTGGCTTTTTTTGTTTCTAGTTTGGTACTCAAAGTGATTCGAAAATTAATTACTCGAAACTTACCACCGGAAGACACGAATAAGTTTATCAGTATTTTTCAGTTTATAAAATATTTCGTATATGTTTTCGTAATTATGTTTGCATTGCGAATCTCGGGTGTTGATATCTCGGTGCTGCTTACGGCTTCAGCGGCTATATTTATAGGATTGGGTTTTGCGTTACAACAATTGTTTCAAGATTTAATCGCTGGCGTACTAATCATTTTAGAGCAATCGCTAAAAGTAGGGGATATTATAGAACTAGACGGAAAAATCGGAAAAGTCCAAAAAATTAGTTTGCGTTCCACTCGAGCATACACCCGAAACCAGCGGGTGATGATTATTCCAAATCATATGTTTATGAATGATTTACTGTTCAATTGGACACAAAATAACAGTATTGTTAGGGAAAATGTGGCTGTTAGAATTGCTTACGGCTCCAATACGCAACTTGTAAAGGAACTGCTTATTGCCGCAGCACTTTCAATCGGTGATATAAAACCCGACCCAAAACCAACGGTACTGTTTGATGAATTTGGGGATTCTTCCCTAAATTTTACAGTGAATTTTTATGTAGATGATGCATTTATCGTTCAAAGAATAAAAAGCGATCTGCGTTTCGAAATTGATAAAAAATTCAGAGAAAACAACATTTCAATTCCTTTTCCGCAAAGGGATTTACACATATATAAAGATAAAGAAGTATAATTTTCCATTACAGGAATACCAAAAAACAGCGAAGAATAATGTCAAAAATATTGATTATAGAAGATGAGCCTGCAATCAGAAGGGTTTTAATGAAAATACTTTCAGAAGAAAATGATACCTATCTCGTTGAAGAAGCGGAAGATGGTCTCAGCGGTATGGAAAAAATAAAAAATACGGATTACGACCTGATTTTGTGCGACATCAAAATGCCAAAAATGGACGGTGTGGAGCTTCTCGAAGCAACCAAAAAAATCAAACCTGAAATCCCGATTGTAATGATTTCGGGTCACGGCGATATGGAAACGGCCATCAACACGATGCGAATGGGTGCCTTTGATTATATTTCTAAACCACCCGATTTAAACCGATTGCTGAATACCGTCCGGAATGCATTGGACAAAAAACAATTGGTCGTTGAAAATAAAATTTTAAAAAAGAAAGTCAGCAAAAACTACGAAATGATTGGTGACTCAGCACCGATACATCACATCAAAGAAATGATTGAAAAGGTTGCGTTAACGGATGCTAGAGTACTGATTACCGGTCCAAACGGAACGGGAAAAGAACTGGTTGCACATCAATTACACGAAAAAAGTGAACGAGCCAATGCACCTTTAATTGAAGTCAATTGTGCAGCAATTCCGTCGGAGTTGATTGAAAGCGAACTTTTTGGCCATGTCAAAGGAGCATTTACATCAGCCATAAAAGATCGCGCGGGTAAGTTTGAAGCAGCTGATAAAGGCACTATTTTTCTAGACGAAATTGGCGATATGAGTTTGTCGGCTCAAGCCAAAGTGTTGCGAGCTTTGCAAGAGAGTATGATTACCAGAGTGGGTGCCGATAAAGACATTAAAGTCGACGTTCGCGTTGTGGCTGCTACCAACAAAGATTTGAAAAAAGAAATTGCCGAAGGTCGTTTTCGAGAGGATTTGTACCACCGACTGGCTGTTATTTTAATCAAAGTTCCCGCTTTGAATGACCGCCGAAATGACATACCTTTGCTGATTGAACATTTTGCCAAAAAAATTGCCGAAGAACAAGGTTCAGTAGCCAAAATTTTTTCAAAAGAAGCAATTATTTTACTTCAAGAATATGATTGGACAGGAAACATTCGGGAGTTGAGAAATGTGGTCGAACGACTTATAATTTTGGGCGGAGCCACTATTTCAGAACAAGATGTGAAACTTTTTGCAAGCAAATAATTAGAATCGAAAGAATCAAAAGCAATTGAAAAAAGCAAAAGAATCCAAACAATCAAAAAAAATATAGAGGTCGAAAAAAATATATTTGTCAAAAAAGCGAAACCTTTTTTAGCTTTTAGAGTATTTCGATTTTTAAGATATAGAACATGAAATTAAAAAAAATAAATCCAAATTTGCAGAAGGCTTTGGTCGAAAACCAGTTGACCCAAGCAAATGAATTGCAACAGGAGACTTTTTCCATCATTAAAAGTGGTGCCGATTGCGTAATTATTGCTCCTGAAAAATCCGGAAAAACCACAACTATTGTTTTAAATGTCATTCAACGATTAGAAAAAGAGTTTCAAGAATCGCCTCGTGCTTTGATTTTTGTTCAAAACAAAGAAAAGCTGATTGAAATGAAACAAATGTTTGAAAAATTCGGAAATTATACCAATCTTCGGGTCTATGGAGTTCATGATAAAGGCGATATTGACTTTGATAAAAACCACATTTCACTCGGAATAGATGTATTGATTGGAACGCCAAAACGTTTGAGTGATTTATTTTCAACAGCCGGTTTTGACGTCAACCAACTCAAAATGTTCATCGTTGAAGATGCAGATGAGTTACTGCGGTTGCGATTTGATACCAAGATTGCCCGAATTGGCGAAGCCATCAAAACGCAACGCATATTGTTTTCCGAAAAAGATTCCGAACGTTTGGAAGCTTTCGCAGACCGCGTAATGATCGAACCCACTTGGTTTGATTTTTACACAAATCACGAGGAAGACGTGGACGAATTCGAGGAAGGTGAGGACGAAGAAAGTGAAGAAGAATAAACAAATTAATTAAAAAAATTACAAGCTATGGGAATGATAAAAGTGTTTTCGGGAAGCCAGATTTTAGCGCAAGCTTTAAATGAAAAAATTGAAGCAATCGGGGTCAAAACGATTATGAAAGACAACATCCAATCAGCACGTTTGGGTGGATTTGGAAATTCAGATTTAGCAGTCGAAATCTTTATTGAAGAAATTGATTTTGGCAAAGCCAATAAAGTAATCGAAGATTTTAGATTAAGTATTTAAGTTTTAAAAAAGTTAGCAAGAAACATCCTCTTAAATTAGGGTGTTTTTTTATGCCTATTTATTTCACAAACCGCTTATCTTTGCACCTTTAAAAAATAAGCAGGTTTTAGTCTTCCAACTTCAATCTCCTAACTTCCAACTTACTTAAAATGATTACAGTTAACGATATCTCCGTTCAGTTTGGCGGTACTACACTTTTTAGCGATGTTTCTTTCGCCATTAATGAAAATGATAAAATTGCCTTGATGGGTAAAAACGGAGCCGGAAAATCAACGCTTCTAAAAATTATTGCGGGTCAAAGTAAACCATCTACTGGAACTATTTCGGCACCAAAAGAAGCGGTGATTGCTTATTTGCCACAACATTTACTTACGCAAGACGACGCGACGGTTATTGAAGAAGCATCTAAAGCTTTTGGAGAAATTTTCAAAATGAAAGCTGAAATCGACGAAATCAACGAGCAATTGACCATTCGAACCGATTATGAATCGGATGCTTACATGAAATTAATCGAACGGGTCTCGGATTTAAGCGAAAAGTTTTATGCCATCGAAGAAATCAATTATGAAGCCGAAGTAGAGAAAATTTTGGTAGGTTTGGGCTTCGAAAGGGACGATTTTACCCGTCCAACTTCTGAGTTTTCGGGCGGTTGGCGAATGCGAATCGAACTGGCGAAAATACTTTTACGCAAACCCGATTTGATTTTGCTTGACGAACCTACCAATCACATGGACATCGAAAGTATCCAGTGGTTGGAAGACTTTTTGATCAATTCGGCCAAAGCAGTGGTAGTTATTTCTCACGATAGAGCGTTTGTAGATAATATTACAAACCGCACGATTGAAGTTACGATGGGGCGGATTTATGATTACAAAGCCAAATATTCGCATTATTTGGAGTTGCGAAAAGACCGCAGAATTCATCAACAAAAAGCCTACGACGAACAGCAAAAAATGATTGCTGATAATCAAACTTTTATCGATCGATTTAAAGGCACTTTCTCAAAAACCGATGCCGTTCAATCTCGTGTAAAAATGCTCGAAAAACTCGTCTTGGTTCAAGTGGACGAAGTGGATAATTCGGCTTTGAAATTGAAGTTTCCTCCAGCAGCGCGTTCGGGTCAATATCCCGTAATTGTAAAAGATTTAGAGAAATCCTACGGCGATCATTTGATTTTTAAGGATGCCAATATCGTAATCGAACGTGGCGATAAAGTGGCGTTTGTTGGTAAAAATGGCGAAGGAAAATCCACAATGATCAAAGCCATTATGAAGCAAATCGAAATTAACAGCGGAAGTGTGGAAGTGGGGCATAACGCTCAAATTGGGTATTTTGCTCAAAACCAAGCTTCTTTGTTAGACGAAAATGCTACGATTTTTGAAACCATTGACCAAATTGCTGTGGGGGATATTCGAACACAAATCAAGAATATTTTAGGAGCGTTTATGTTTCATGGAGACGATATTCAGAAAAAAGTAAAAGTACTTTCGGGTGGCGAAAAAACACGTTTAGCAATGATTAAATTATTGTTGGAACCCGTTAACTTGCTGATTTTGGATGAGCCATCGAACCACCTTGACATGAAAACCAAAGACATCATCAAAGACGCATTGCGCGATTTTGAAGGAACCTTGATTTTGGTTTCACACGATAGGGATTTCTTAGACGGTTTGGCTACCAAAGTGTTTGAATTTGGTAACAAGCGTGTGAAAGAACATTTTGAAGACATCAACGGATTTTTGGCACACAAAAAAATGGAAAATATGAGGGAAATTGAGAAGTAGTTTTCAGTCATAGTTTTCAAATCTCAGGGAAGATTTATTTAGAAACCAGTAAGGTTTTAATTTTATTAAGATTTGCTCTTAACTAAAGGTAGTACCTTATTGGTTTTATATTTTAGGGTTTCCATTTTGCAAATCCAAATGCATTTTTATTTAGAAAAGAAATCCACTTTTCTCCATGTTCTTTCAATAGATAATTGAAAACCAAAAGGTTGTAGTTTTCGTAAACTTTAAAATTTGTGGGAGGCGTACAGCCAAAATCATAGTATTGAATGGTGTATTGTTTTTCGAATTCGACATCTCTTTTTTGAATAACCGACTTGATTCCGCCGAGAAGATAAATTTTGAGACTATTTGATTTTAAATCACGGTCAAATTTTTTAGTTGCCTCGTTTTCAAAAGTTATGAACGAAGTCGCTCTTTGATTTTCAGTAGCATTACGTTCGTTTTCTTGAGCTAAAACCATTGTGCGAGTAACTAAAAATAAGCCAATTGCTAGTACGATTATTTTCATTTGTATATTGTTTTTTTAAGGCAAAAAGCAATGCCTGATTTATTTTTTTAAAAAAAAAGAGGCTTTAAAGCAATGTGTAAAACCTCTTTATTAAAAATTTATTTTGCGGATTCTACTAATCGAATAAATTCTGCTTTGTAGCCTTCATCGTCGTTTTCCAATCCTTTTTTTGCCAAAGATTTAATGGCTTCCATATCTTTATTAGAAATGAGTTTTGAATCCCGTAAAGTCAAACCGAACCAAGCCACTGCCGAACAGAATTTGAAATCGGAAGAAGTAGTATTTAAATCCAGGGCTTTATTTTCAATCACTTTAACCATTTCAATGCTTTTTTCGCCGTCTGGTTTTTTATAGCGAAATTTAATTGTAGCCAGTTCATCGTTAAAATTGCTTGCGGAAGCGTTATTTTGTCCATATTTCAAAGCAATTTCTTCTTGGTAAAATTCACTTGCAACACCTGTTGGAATAATTTCGTACAATGCCGTAACGGTATGACCACTACCCAATTCGCCTGCATCAATAGCATCGTTGGTAAAATCTTCATCGCGTAATTTTCGATTTTCGTAACCGATTAACCGGTAGGATTTCACATGCTTTGGGTTGAATTCAATTTGGATTTTGACATCTTTTGCGATTGCAAACATCGAGCCTTTGAACTCTTTTCCTAAAAAGCGGTTTGCTTCTTGAATGTTATCGATATAGGCGTAATTTCCGTTTCCTTTGTCCGACAATAGTTCCATTTTACTGTCTTTGTAATTGCCCATTCCGTAACCCAAACAAGTTAGAAATACACCCGATTTACGTTTTTCCTCAATCAACGTTTGCATGTCGCCGTTAGATGAAATACCTACATTAAAATCGCCATCAGTAGCAAGAATCACACGATTATTTCCATTTTTAATAAAGTTTTCTTGGGCAGTTTTGTAAGCCAGTTCGATTCCCGCCCCTCCAGCGGTACTTCCTCC
The DNA here is from genome assembly GCF_044368625.1 of Flavobacterium sp. Classification (GTDB taxonomy): domain Bacteria; phylum Bacteroidota; class Bacteroidia; order Flavobacteriales; family Flavobacteriaceae; genus Flavobacterium. Next base: position 8,717 of record NZ_JBIPPD010000076.1, read on the forward strand.
AGCGCTTAATTTTTCAAGGGCGTTGATAATAGTTTGTTTTTCGTCGCCCGAAGTTGGAGGCAAAACCATTCCGGTCGCTCCAGCATATACAATGATGGAAACTTTGTCTTCTTTGCGTAATTCTTTGACCAGAATTTTCATCGACTCTTTCAGTAAAGGCAATTTGTTTTGGTCGTTCATCGAACCCGAAACGTCAATCAAAAACACCAGATTAGAAGCGGGGAGTTTGTTTGATGGGATATTTTTTCCTTGCAAACCAATTCGTAGTAGTTTGTGTTTGGCATTCCAAGGTGCAACCGCGTATTCAGTGGTTATTGCAAATGGGTCATTGTTGGTGGGTGCTGGATTATTGTATTTGAAAAAATTGATCATTTCCTCCACCCGAACGGCATCTTTGGGTACTTTTTGACCGTTGTTAATGAACCGTCGAATATTGGTATAAGAAGCATTATCTACATCAATAGAAAAAGTTGAAAGCGGTTTTGCTGATGGACTTTCAAATGCATTTTCTTCAAACGACTCGTAGTCTTCGTTGCTTTTTATTTCATCAGATGCAGCTGGGTGTAATTTAGCAATTGCTTCTAATCTCTTTTTCAACTCTTTTTCTGAAATTTTTTTGAGCTTACCTTTATTTGTGGTAATCATAATCACGCCGTTTCTTCCATATTTACCATAAATTGAGGTGGCTTGTGCATCTTTCAAGACTGTAACTTCTTTGATGTTGTTAGCATCTAGTTTTCTAAAAGTAGATGCCGATGCGGGAACACCATCAATTACTAGCAATGGGTCGGTATTGTTTTGTGTACTTGAAACACCTCTTATTGCATTAAATTTTGTACTTCCGGGAGTTCCACTTGATGAAATTAAAGTAAGTCCGGGGGATTGTCCTTGTAGGGATTGGAGAATTGAAGAATTTGCTTTATTCTCGACAGCCACTATTTTATCTGAATTTGAATTATTTTGAATTACATAATCAATACCAACTGCTAATTTTTGTTCTGATTTTTTAGCACTTTCCTTTTCGGCTTTATTTTTTATACGATTTCCTCTGTTGTATCCTTCTGAAACTACAACTACCTCACTTAAATTGGCACTGCTTTCTTCGAGTGCTACAGTTATAGTTTCTTTTTTTGAAATGGTAACAATACTTTCATTAAAACCGATATAGTTGAAAACGAGTTGGTCGCCTAAATTTACTTTCAGTGAAAATTTCCCGTCATAATCGGTTTGGGTTCCTTTCGAAGTCCCTTTTATCAAAATACTAACACCTGGCAAGGGCAATCCATCATTTTTAGATGTTACAACGCCGTTAATGGTTTTTTCACCAGAAATAGGATTCGTATTGACCGTTGTAGTTACAAGCGAAGATTTCGTTTCAATGTTATTTTCCTCTAAAACTATTGAAGAAACGGTAACTTCAGATGCTTTTTCAACAACTTCTTTTTCCAAAAATTGGTCTTCTTTTATGTTTTCTTCTTCTAAAGCCACAGCCGAATTTACCTTATCCTCTTTCAAAATTTTCTCGGTATTTTCTGCGTCAAAATCGGTTGTCGGAGCGAATCTCTCTATTGTATTTTCAATTGGTGCTGTTTCAGTTGGTTCAGTACTTTTCGGACTTTCGACCACTGGATTTTCTTGAGGCAAAACCACTTTTTCATCAGAAAACAGTTGGTAGCCCAAAGTCAAAACCAGTAATAGTGAAGCAGCAACGGCTAGTTTTTCCCACCAGAATACAGGTTTTTCTGATTCTTTTTTGTCTAATTTTTCTTCAACACGTGCCCAAATTTTGTCCAATTCTGGAACAGGTTTGCCTTCGGCGTTTTTTGCTGCTTGCTGAAATTGGTGGTATATTTTATCTTGATTTTCCATGATTACGTTGCTTTTTGATAATACAATTGGTTGACTAACGCTTGTAATTTTGTCCGAGAAACATTCAATTGTGATTTAGAAGTTCCTTCGCTAATGCCCAGTATTTGTGCAATTTCTTTGTGAGAATAACCTTCTATCGCAAAAAGGTTGAAAATAGTTTTACAACCTTCGGGGATTTGATTGAGCAGTTGCAACAAATCTTCTTCTTCTAAAAAGGTGTCTTGGGCCGATTCCAAAGCGGGAACAGTTGCCATATCGTCCAGATAAATATTGAAATTCACCTTCTTTTTCAATGTATGCAAACACTGATTGACAGCAATTTTTCGAGCCCAAGCCTCAAATGCCAAAAGCTCCTTGAGTTGATTCAATTTTGTAAAAATAGTGTAGAAAGCATCGGCCATTGCTTCTTCTATTTCTTCCTCTTTTTTCAAGTACCGTTTGCAAGTCTGGTACAGCTTTGGAGCAAGAAGCTCATACACGCGTCTCTGCGATTCGCGGTGCATTTTTTTGCAGTCTAAAATTAGTTTTTCGTTTATCACAATTGAAGTCTTTCCTATATAGAGCACTTTTAAAGTAAAAAGGTTGGGAGAAGATAGTGTTTTTTTGAAAATAAAAAAGCCTATCCGGAAAGATAGGCTTGAATAGCGTATATATTAATTTGATATTCTGCGACGTGCTTGAAATAAAAAAAAAATTAACTTTGAATAATAACTTTAAAAATTTTTAACGATGATTTTAATGCTGTGTTCAATTCAAAAGATTTGGCAAAAATTTTAAAAGAAAAGCTCAACGAAGGACCTCAAAAAGGCAATTTGGCTAAACACTTTGGTAAGCTTAAGAGACAATTAGATGGTCTGAAATATCAAAAAGATATTCGAAAAGATGAAAATTGATTTTATTGCGGATACTAATTTTCTCTAAATTGTGAAATGTATAGAATAACCTTATCGATCTAATTTCATTACAAAACCTTACTCTTTAAAAACCATATCAATACACATTACGGCAGCTAAAATCAAGGGCCGAACAGCATCGTCTTGCGGTACATTATTGTGGATTTCTAAAACATAATTATCAGCCGAAGTAAAAAATTCTCTTCCCATGCCAGCCCATTTTTTGCTTACGTGGGCCAACTCGGTATCGCCTTTTTTGAACGAGAAATTCCAACCCGTCCATTTTCCTTGAAGCGTACACAAATCCCGACCTTCCTTATCCTGAATGTTAAAACGACCTCCGAAAGAGAAAAATTTTTGTTTGAATATACCAATCAAACGTTCTTTTTCGTCGAAAACTTCTACGTCCGAACGGAAAATTGTAAATCCACGTTTAATGCTCAATACTTTATCGCCATTCGGTGTTTTAATTTCAATATGAAAAGGCGTCATCCGTTTGTAATCCGTAAAACGAAACATTTTGGTAAAAAATCCGAGTTGGTCTTCGCGCGTTTGCAACATCAACTGGTTGGATTGAGGATCGAAAATGTCAAAATTGTTTGCAGCTTTGAAAAAACCAACGTGTTTTTGACTAAAAATAAGTTTTTGTTTAAAATGGGATGCATTTTATCGGTTTAAGGTGAGTTTATAAATGGTGGATTCTAAAATTTCGTTGTCTTTGTCTTCACAAAGCAAAAATTCGAGTACATCTTCGGATTTTTTGAAAAGCGTAATGCCTTCAAATTTGTGTTCGTTAGAAATTTTTTTAATTTTCTTGAGTTTCATGGTTTTCAGATCTATTTGGCCTACACAACTTCCTGCAACTTCTCCGTCTAAATAAGTGGACTGAGAATCTTCGGCTGCAGCCAAAAAATAAAAAGTGTCGTCGACCAAAATGGCATCCGTAAATGAAGTTGGGATTCCATTGATTTTAGGCAAATTAAAACTGTTGTATAGCAACGAATATCCTTGTGTAAAATACGGACTTTCGATGGTAAAAATACCATTTTTAGCATTTTTGCCATTTCCTCTTTGAAAAAAATACCATTTTTCGCCCGTAAAAATTACGCCTTCAATATTAAAATCTTCGGCAGAAATTCCCGCAAAGTATTGCATGGAAAGATACAAATCCGTCAAATCGTGGTTTTGAAGTACCGTTTTTCGGGTTTCACTCAACTGAATCATCTTGTTTCTTATGGCGGTTGAACCTGAACCGACTACAAAAATATCATCTTCGTACTGAGTAATGGCTTCAAAATCAGATTTTAAGTTTTTAGGAACATTCTCATTTACCGCTTCATTTTCGATGAGAAAATGCTTCTGCAAATCAGCTGTAGCCATCGAATATTCGTAAAGAACATTACTATTGTCTGAAATAATATATAAGGAGTCATTTTTATAAATCAATCCCGAAGCCGAACTGATTCCGATAATTTTAAGAAACAAATCGAGTTGGAATTTTTTCATAGAATAGTAGATTTCATCAGCGAAAATATAACGTTCTGATTTAAAATCCTACCAATTTTAATTTTTTAAATTCCTTACTATTAAGTACATTTATAAAAATAAACTTTCAATGAAAAACCTAAATATCCAAGACCTTCGCGTTACACAGCAAATTAAACTTGCCGAACTTCCCACACGTATCGAGGTAAAGCAAGA
>NZ_JBIPPD010000077.1:0-13165 GCF_044368625.1 Flavobacterium sp.
CGGTGAAAGTGCTTCATATCGTGCAGCAAAAGCCATCGAAGACCGCATCCAAGCGCGTGTTGCAGAAGGTGTTTCGCACCAAGAAGCAGAATTGAAAGGCGTGGAAGAATTTGCCATCGAATGTTCAATTCTGAAAGTTGCTATTTCAGAAGATATTCAAAATTGTGCCGACGAAGGCATTCAAATTTTTGGCGGAATGGGATTTTCCGAAGACACTCCTATGGAAAGTGCCTGGCGTGATGCACGAATTGCGCGAATTTATGAGGGAACTAACGAAATCAACCGAATGCTTTCAGTAGGAATGTTGGTTAAAAAAGCAATGAAAGGTCATGTCGATTTGTTAGGTCCTGCAACAAAAGTAGCCGAAGAATTGATGGGAATTCCAGATTTTGACACTCCGGATTATTCTGAATTATTTGCAGAAGAAAAAGAAATATTAGCCAAGCTGAAAAAAGTCTTTTTAATGGTTGCAGGAAGTGCTGTTCAAAAATACGGCCCAGATTTGGATGGTCACCAACAACTTTTAATGGCTGCCGCTGATATTTTAATCGAAATTTACATGGCAGAATCTACCATTTTACGTACCGAAAAATTAGCAAAATCAAAAGGACAAGACCAAGTAAAAGCACAAATAGCAATGGCTCAATTGTATTTGTACCAAGCTGTTGATATTATCAATACCAAAGGAAAAGAAGGAATTGCATCCATGTCCGAAGGTGATGAACAACGAATGATGTTAATGGGTTTACGTCGTTTTACTAAATACAATAATTTACCAAATGTTATTGCTTTACGCGAGACAATAGCCTCAAAATTAATTTCAGAAAATGAATATTGCTTTTAGTTAATATAGTTTTTAGTTTGTGTAGAAAAAGCCGTTGACTTCATCAACGGCTTTTCTTTTTTCCAAAATTTATAAATTACATAAAAAAACCGCTTCACTAAAAGCGGTTGTACAATATAATGCCATTTAACTCAAGCCTACAAAGGTCTGCGTCCCGAAATTACACGAAGTAATACAATGATTACAGCAATTACAAGCAAAACATGAATTAGTCCTGAAGTTGCGATTCCTGTTCCTAAAATCCCAAAAAAGCCCAAAGCCCAAATGATTACTAAAATAACCGCAACTGTGTACAGTAAATTTCCCATAATGTCTGTTTTAATTGTTAATTTTTTAATTTGTTGAACCTTTTTTTCTCTACACTAAATTACTTATTCCGTTAAAAAACGTACTTACAAAATATTAGCTATATGTTATACAATTAAAATCAGTGTTTTATAACTTACAACAAAAAAAACGACCCTCTGAAAAAAATTCCAGAAGGCCGTCTCACCAAAAACAATTTAAAACAATCTTTAAATATCTTACAAAGGTTTTCTACCTTGTATAACTCTTAATATAACAGCGATTACAGCAATTACAAGTAAAACGTGAACAATTCCACTAGTGACAAATCCACCTAAAAATCCGATTGCCCAAATGATAATCAAAATAACTGCGACTGTGTACAATAAATTTCCCATAGCTTTTTTTATTGGTTTGTTATAGTACAAATTTCGTGTTTTTTGATCTTCAACTTGTTATATAATAAATTGAAAATGTTACAAAATTATTTATTTTCAATTTCGTACACTTCCTTTTGGATTTCAACCGCATAATCATTAGGGATAATTTTTCGCCCGTATCTAGTACTATAAATCTTCGTAAATTCTGCTCCAAAATAAAGAATAATGGCCGAATAATACACCCAAACCAATATAATCACAACCGATCCAGCAGCTCCGTAAATACTTGCTACACTAGAATTGCCAAGGTAAAATCCTATGGCAAATTTCCCCAACATAAAAAAGAATGAAGTAAAAGCACCTCCGATAAAAGTATCCCTCCATATCATTCTGCCGTCTGGTAACGTTTTAAAAATAATCGAAAATAGCAATGTAGTAGTCAAAAACAAAATGATTGTGTTTAAAATATAAAAAACATAAACTGTTAAGTCAGGAAAATAAAAAGCCAACCTTTCATTCAATACATCCATTACAGTATTTACCGTGAGACTCACAAGCAGTAAAAACCCAACCGAAGCAATCATCGAAAACGACATCAATCTATTTTTTACAAACATTACCAAACTTTTATTGGGTTTTGCTTTAAGCCCCCAAATATAATTAATAGAGCTTTGGATTTCTGCAAAAACGCCAGAAGCCCCGATGAGGAGCATAATTCCTCCAAAAATTGCAGCAAAAACATTGCTGTCCGACAACTCAATGTTTTTTATAGTATCTTGGATTACGGCTGCAGCATCATTCCCTACAAATCCATTAATTTGTCCAAAAAACTGACCCCTAACCGCTTCATCTCCAAAGAAAAATCCGGTGATTGATAATATAATGATAGATAAGGGCGGAAGCGAAAAAATGGTGTAATAGGACAAAGAAGCACTTAATTTTATCGCGTTGTCGTCTAAAAATGCGTCAAAAGAGTGTTTCAATAGTTGCCAAAAATTCTGAAATAACTGTTTCTTTCTCATTAAAATTGTTTTGCAAACAAAGTTAGTCGGTAAAACATAAAGTACATTATAGCGTTCTTATAAATAGTTATAACATTTTTGGCAGAGAAAAAATTACTTCATTACAAGAATATTCTTTTGGGCGTTACCCCGATGAAAAATCGGGGTCAGGCTTTCCGTTCCAATCTTTTTTGTGGCAGACTTGAGCTTTTGCAAACAGGCGAAGCCAAAAGCCACAAAAAAGGATTTCCACTACAATCCCTAACGCGGGACAGATGTACACTTCAATTATCCTAAAACATTCAACCCCTTTAAAAATTGCTTAAACCCAAAACTCAATACTAATTCAACCAATCTAATGGCTATTTACGATACTCAACAAAGTTAAATCAAAAAAAATCCCAACTTTTACATTGGGATTTCTAATTTATTCTAATTTCGAATTAATTTTCTGTACTTAATTCGTTTCGGTGTCAAGTCGCCACCCAATCGCTTCTTTTTATTTTCCTCGTATTCGCTAAAACTTCCTTCAAAGAAATACACTTCAGAGTTACCTTCAAAAGCCAAAATATGGGTACAAATTCGATCTAAAAACCACCTGTCGTGTGAAATAACCACGGCACAACCGGCAAAATTTTCCAAACCTTCTTCCAATGCTCGAAGCGTATTGATATCCAAATCGTTCGTTGGCTCATCCAGTAAAAGCACGTTTCCTTCCTCTTTCAACGTCATGGCAAGATGCAATCGGTTTCGTTCTCCACCTGATAACATCGAAACTTTTTTATTTTGATCGCTTCCTCCAAAATTAAATCGGCTCAAGTACGCTCTCGAATTAACTTGACGACCTCCCATCATAATGAGTTCCTGACCTTCTGAGAAATTTTCCCAAATGGATTTATTTGGATCAATATTCGAGTGCGACTGATCTACGTAGGCAATTTTCACAGTCTCCCCTACCTTAAATGATCCCGAATCCGTAGCTTGTTCGCCCATAATCATTTTGAAAATAGTCGATTTACCCGCACCATTGGGCCCGATAATTCCCACAATTCCCGCTTGTGGCAACGTAAAATTCAAGTCGTCGTACAACAGTTTTTCTCCAAAAGCTTTGGCCACCTTGGTCGCTTCAATCACATTCGAACCCAAACGAGGTCCGTTCGGAATGTAAATTTCGAGTTTCTCATCCAATTGTTTTTGATCCTCGTTCAATAATTTATCGTAGTTCTGTAAACGCGCCTTTTGCTTGGTCTGACGGCCTTTGGCTCCTTGACGTACCCAGTCCAATTCGCGTTCCAACGTTTTTCGACGTTTAGAAGCTACCTTTTCTTCAGAAGCCATTCGTGTTGATTTTTGATCCAACCAAGAAGAATAATTTCCTTTCCACGGAATACCTTCTCCTCGATCCAATTCTAAAATCCAACCCGCAACATTATCCAAGAAATACCTATCGTGCGTTACTGCAATCACCGTTCCTGAATATTGAGCCAAATGTTGTTCCAACCAAAGCACACTTTCAGCATCCAAGTGATTGGTAGGCTCATCCAGTAAAAGAACGTCGGGTTGTTGCAACAATAATCGGCATAAAGCCACACGTCTTTTTTCACCACCCGAAAGCACATTAATAGGTGTGTCAGGATCAGGAGTACGCAAAGCGTCCATTGCAATTTCAAGTTTGGTATCAATTTCCCAAGCACCTAAAGCATCAATTTTATCTTGCAAAGCGGCTTGTCGATCCATCAATTTATCCATTTTGTCTGGATCAGAATAGTTTTCTTCAAGACCAAATAAATCATTGATTTCATTATATTCTGCTAAAACAGCCATTGTTTCGGCAACACCTTCGCGAACAATTTCGATAACCGTTTTGGTTTCGTCCAGTTGGGGTTCCTGTTCCAAATAGCCAACAGTGTATCCCGGTGCAAATGTAATGTCGCCTTGGTAATTTTTATCCTGACCAGCAATGATTTTCAATAAAGATGATTTTCCCGAACCGTTAAGACCCAAAATACCAATTTTAGCACCGTAAAAAAAACTCAAATAAATGTTTTTAAGTACTTGTTTGTCGCTGCTTGAGTAGGTTTTACTCAATTTTTGCATCGAAAATATGACTTTCTTATCGTCTGACATAATTGTAAATTTTATTTTTAAATGACCACAAATATAACTATAAATACTGATTTGCTATTGCTATAAACACGTATTACTGGCGATTTTTCAGGCTTTCGCCAAAATCAAACACGGCCTTTTAACGCATTGAAAACCCACGCAATCGCAAAAAATCCAATTCCTACAGCGGCAAAGCCCCAGCCGGAAACATCACTGTATCTAAAAATCCCTAAGCCTATAAGCAATAGTCCCATCAAAGTCATTATGAAAGTTGCCCATCCTAAAATGGTGTTTTTATTCATTCCCATATCATTAGTTTTACCGCAAATATCGTAAAAAGGATAAAAGAACAAGAAATTCAAGTGCTTTTTTAAATAAATCATTTCATTTAGGCCTAAACTATTTTTAATAATCTACTGAAAAACAATAAAAAAGCAGGCAAAAAAGATGTTTTGCCTGCTTTAAACCATATACTAACTCAACTAAAGGGCAAAATTAAAACTTGTTCGATAATATTTTCTCCCTACAAATGGGTATTTTTTAGTTGAAAATCGTGTAAAGTAATGTTTTATATAATTCTTTATCGTTTAATGTACCGCCAACTCCTTTACTTTTGACATCAATATCCCGCAAAGCGGCCACAATTTGACTTACTTTTCGCATCGGATAATTTTTCAGTGCTACATCATAATCCGTTAAAAAAAACGGACTAATTTTGAGTGCACTCGCTACATTCTTTGGAGATTTATCTTTCAAACCGTGGTACTGCAACACTTTTGAAAAGAAACTAAACAAAATTCCTGTTACGGCAATTACGTTGTGATCCTTGGGGTTTTCGTGGAAATAATAGGCAATAGAATAAGATTTTACCACGTTTTTTTGTCCGATGGCTTTCTGAAATTCAAAAATATTGAAATCTTTACTGAAACCTATATTTTTCTCAATCGATGCGGGAGTGATTGTCGAACCGGGCGGCAGAATAATAGCTAGTTTGTCGATTTCATTGGCAATTTTACTCAAATCATTTCCTAAAAATTCAATCAACATTGCCGAAGCTTTCGGCTCAATATTCAAGTTTTTACCCGATAAAACACGCTTCAACCATTGGGGTAAAGCAGTGTCGTACAATTTTTTACTTTCAAATAAAAGTCCGTGTTTGGGCAACACTTTGGAAAGCGTCGTTCGTTTGTCGAGCGATTTGTATTTGTAGCAAATAACCAAAATCGTTGTAGGTGTAGGATTTAACACATAAGTCTCTAATTTGGCAATTGTACGAGATAAATCTTGGGCTTCTTTGACAATAACAACCTGATAATCGGCCATCATCGGGTAGCGTTTACAAGTCGAAATAATATCTTCGACTTCCACATCCCGACCGTACAAAACGGTTTGATTGAATCCTTTTTCTTCTTCGGACAACACATTTTGCTCAATATAATCCGATAATTTATCGATGTAGTATGGCTCCTCACCCATCAAAAAGTATATGGGTTTGATGCGTTTTTCATTAATGTCTTTAACAATTTTAATAATTTCGTCCATATTTTTTCAAAATTCAGGTTTAGCTTCGCTTTCTTCGTCTTCGCCTCGGGTCAAATTTAAAGTTGTGCTCTCTAAAGCTTAGAACCTGTAACTAATTTAACTATTTTTGCCTTATGCAACCACTACGATTTCCACCTTATCAGTTTCGTTTCAAAAATAGCGAAAATAAAGTCGCCATCTTTGACGAAATTCGGAAAAAGTTTATCATTCTAACTCCAGAGGAATGGGTACGCCAACACGTGGTTCGGTATTTACTATCCGAAAAAAACTATCCGAAATCGTGGATAAATGTTGAAAAACGAATTAAAATCAATGACTTAACCAAGCGTTACGACATTGTTGTTTTCAACCCCGATGGCTCGATTTTTTTACTTGTTGAATGTAAAGCGCCGGAAATAAAAATCAGTCAGCATACTTTTGATCAAATTGCCCGTTATAATTTGGCGTTAAAAGCCAACTATTTAATGGTTACAAACGGATTGGATCACTACTTTTGCCAAATGGATTTCGAAAATGAATGTTATCATTTTTTGCAAGAATTGCCTCATCCAAAACTTATTTAATTTACGAATTTACCATACAAATGAAAGTAGCTGTTGTCATTTTGAACTGGAATGGAGCTTCCTTACTGGAACAATTTTTACCAAAAATCATTGCTTATTCATCAGGTGCCGATTTGTACGTTGCCGACAATGCTTCGACCGATCGATCCATTGATGTTTTAAAAAGTCGTTTTCCTGAAATCAAAATCATTCAGAATCAGCACAATTTTGGTTTTGCTAAAGGGTATAATGAAGCACTCAAGTATGTGGATGCTGATGTTTACGCTTTGGTCAATTCGGATATCGAAGTAACACCCAATTGGTTGGAACCCATCCGGGAAGCTTTCTCCAATGAAAAGGAAACAATCATTTTACAGCCTAAAATACTCGATTTTAAAAATAAAAGTAAATTTGAATATGCAGGTGCAGCAGGTGGTTTTATAGATTCTTACGGTTATCCGTTTTGTCGTGGGCGTATTTTTGAAACCATTGAAAATGATTTTGGTCAATACAATAATGCCATCGAAATTTTTTGGGCCTCGGGAGCGTGCTTTTTTATCCGAAGTGACGCTTTTCATAGCTTAAATGGTTTTGATGTGGATTTCTTTGCACATCAAGAAGAAATCGATTTATGTTGGCGTGCTTTTAATAAAAAAATGATCATTAAATACATCCCGAATTCGGTGGTTTATCATATAGGTGGAGCAACTTTGCAACAAGGAAGTCCTAAAAAGACCTTTTTGAATTTCCGAAATTCATTGTTCATGCTGACTAAAAATGTACCTTCAAATAAACTGTTCTCAACGCTATTTATACGAATGGTTTTAGATGGACTTGCGGGAGTTTACTTTATTATTCAAGGGAAACCGCGGCACTTTTTGGCTATTTTAAACGCACATTTTGCATTTTACAGTCAGTTTAGGAAGTTTTATAAAAAACGTGAACCCCTACAACGCAAAAATTATTTCAAAACTAAATCTGTTGTTTTTGCCTATTTTGTAAAAAGCGGCAAGGTGTTTGGAGACGTAATTTAACAATAGTTTAGTTATTTAATCCCCGGCTAATCTCTAATTAACCCTAAATTTGTATTCAAATTAATAAAAAGAAACAATTATGAAAAAAGTATTTTTAACCTTATCATTAGTGGCTTTTTTGGCTACTTCGTGTGGTACGAAGAAGAAAATTGCAGAACTAGAAACAAAAAACAAAGAAATTCAAGACTTATTGAATACTGCTACTGTTAAATTAAATACTTGTCTGGCAGAAAAAGAAGGAATGTTGGGTCAATTGGAATTTTTAAAGAAAAATAATTCCGACTTAATCAACAATATGGGCAATATGACGACGCTTACTGCAAAAGGAGCTGAAAATGTGGAAAAAGCATTGGAAAGTATCAAAGAGAAAGATTTGAAAATCACTCGAATGCAAGACGCTTTAACGAAAAAAGACAGTGTTACGCTGGCGTTAGTTACTAGTTTAAAGCGTACAGTTGGTATGTCTGATCCAGATATTGAAATTAATGTAGAAAAAGGAGTGGTTTTTATCTCCATCGCTGATAAACTTTTGTTCAAAAGCGGAAGCTACGTAGTTAGTGATCGTGCGAAAGAAATTTTAGGAAAAGTAGCCAAAGTGGTTAACGACAAACCTGATTTCGAATGTATGGTAGAAGGTCATACGGATAATGTTCCGTTTACAAGTAACGGTACTTTATTGGATAATTGGGATTTAAGTGTAAAACGTGCAACATCAATTGTAAGAGTTTTGGCCAAAGAGCACGGTGTAAATCCAAAACGTTTGATTGCTGCAGGTCGTGGAGAATTTGTTCCTTTAGTTGAAAACACTTCAGCTGAAAGTAGAATGACCAACAGAAGAACACGTATTGTAGTACTTCCAAAAATCGATCAATTTTACGACATGATTGAAAAAGAAATGAAAAAACCATCAAAATAATTCCATTCATTGGAAAATTTCAAAAAGGTTTGAGGCACAGCTTCAAACCTTTTTTTAATGCCAATTTTGACCGAAAGTCGCACCGTACTTTTAGTAAAAAGATATACTTTTGCAAATCAAACTCCGCAACATGAACACTTTATTTGCAACCGATTATTCAATTGTTTTTAATAAAAATGCGTTTCCTGTTTTAAACCATTTTTTGGACGAAAATAAGTATTCCAAGATTTTTATTTTAGTAGATGAAAACACAAGCGAACTTTGTTTACCGGAATTTTTACCGCATTTATCCACCGAAATTCCTTTTGAAATTATCGAAATTGAATCTGGAGAAATACACAAAAACATTCAAACCTGTACCGAAATTTGGAGCGTTTTGACCGAGTTGGGTGCCGATCGAAAAAGCATTATCTTGAACTTGGGTGGCGGCGTCATTACTGATTTAGGAGGTTTTATAGCGGCCACATTCAAGCGTGGAATTGATTTTATCAATATTCCCACCACATTATTAGCAATGGTTGACGCCTCCGTGGGTGGAAAAAATGGAGTGGATATAGGAGTTTTAAAAAATCAAATCGGAACCATAACCAATCCCAAAATGGTTGTAATTGAAACCGAATTTTTAAGCACACTGCCACAGCGACAAATGCGTTCAGGATTGGCTGAAATGCTCAAGCACGGCTTGATAGCCGACCAAGAGTATTGGAATTTATTTCAGGATTTATCTCAATTAGATTTGAGTGATTTGGATGCTTTGATTCACAAAGCCATCGTTATAAAAAATCAAATTGTGCAACAAGATCCCACAGAAAACGGCATTCGAAAAGCTTTGAATTTTGGACACACTTTGGGACATGCCATTGAAAGTTATTTTTTAGAAAACCATACTAAATCAGCTCTATTGCACGGGGAAGCCATAGCTGTAGGAATGATTTTGGAAAGTTATCTTTCGCTAGAGCAAAATTTAATACATCCAGAAAACTACTTGCAAATAAAAAACACGCTGAAATCCCTTTTTGGAACTGTAGAAATCAGCGATAACGACCGCAATTCAATATGTGAATTATTGATTCACGACAAAAAAAATGAATACGGAAAAGTACAATTCGTACTGCTTGACGGAATCGGGAACGTTAAACTCAATCAAGAAGTATTAACTACTGTAATTATGAGTGCATTTGAAGATTATAAATCTTAATGTTTTTTTTGTACAAAAGGCTTGCATTCGGAATCATTATTTTTTTACATTTGTGCCAATGAAGAAAAGTACCTCCAAGTTCTCAAAACACTATTATAAAAAAAGGCTGAATAAGGCGATGCACCAACTTTGGCATCGTATTACAGTATCAGAAAACTTTTGGAGTATTTCGATTGGAAGGTATGAGCTAATTTTAAATGAAAAATTACCTATAATTTATGCCAATTTAAGGGTTTGAATTAAAGTAAACTTCGCTTTTAATTTTACTTTTAATCAAAATCTTTTTACAGCTCATGAATACAAAATATTTCGACTTAATCAACCAAACGTATTATTTTCCACAAACTGAATTTAACTTAAACAAGGACAATCATTTACAGTTTCACAATATCGATTTGATGAAATTGGTGGAACAATACGGAACTCCATTGAAATTTACCTATTTACCGCAAATTTCCAACAATATCAACCGAGCTAAATCTTGGTTTAGAAAATCGATGGAAAAAAACAAGTACGATGCAAAATATTACTATTGCTATTGTACGAAAAGTTCGCACTTTGAATACGTAATGAATGAAGCATTTAAAAACAACATTCATATCGAGACTTCCTCGGCATTTGACGTAAATATCGTCGAAAAATTATTGGAAACAGGTAAAATCAACAAGCAAACGCATGTAATTTGCAACGGATTTAAACGCGATCAATATATCGAAAACATTGCTCGATTGATCAACGGAGGACACAAGAATACGATTCCTATTATTGACAACTACGAAGAATTGGACTTGCTTCAAGGCCAAATTAAAGGAAAATTTAAAATCGGAATTCGAATTGCCGCTGAGGAAGAACCGAAATTTGAGTTTTACACTTCTCGTTTAGGTATTGGTTACAAAAATATCGTCGGATTTTACAAAAAACAAATTCAAGATAATGATAATTTAGAATTGAAAATGCTTCACTTCTTTATCAATACCGGGATTGCCGATACTTCTTACTATTGGAACGAGCTCGTAAAATGTATCAAAGTTTTTGTAGCGCTTAAAAAGGAGTGTGCATCTCTAGACAGTTTGAACATCGGTGGTGGGTTTCCAATTAAAAATTCATTAGCATTTGAGTACGATTACCAATACATGATTGATGAAATTATCAATCAAATCAAGATTGCATGTGATGAAGCTGAAGTAGATGTTCCAAATATTTACACCGAATTTGGATCGTTTACCGTGGGTGAAAGTGGCGGCGCGATTTACCAAGTTTTGTACCAAAAACAACAAAACGACCGTGAAAAGTGGAATATGATTGATTCGTCTTTCATTACAACTTTGCCCGACACTTGGGCCATCAACAAGCGATTTATCATGTTGGCTGTCAACCGTTGGAACGACACATACGAAAGAGTACTTTTAGGCGGAATGACTTGTGATAGCGATGATTATTACAATTCGGAACAAAACATGAACGCCATTTATTTGCCAAGATACAACAAAGAAAAACCGTTGTACATTGGGTTTTTTAATACCGGAGCTTATCAAGAAACCATTGGAGGATACGGAGGATTACACCACTGCCTGATTCCGCAACCCAAACACATTTTGATTGATCGCGATGAAAACGGAATTATAGCCACCGAAGTTTTTTCGGAACAGCAAACTTCCGAGCAAGTATTAGAAATTTTAGGCTACAACAGAAAATAGTTTCCTGATTTAAGTTTGAATTTTCAAAAAAAACCGTTTTCTTTGAAGCGAACTTAAGTTGCAAAAAAAAAATAGAAAAAAAGAGGATATGAGTAAAGGACCAATAAGTCAATTTATCGAAAAGCACTATTTGCATTTCAATTCAGCGGCTTTAGTAGATGCAGCAAAAGGTTATGAACAACAGTTAGCCAATGGCGCTAAAATGATGGTAACGCTTGCTGGGGCAATGAGTACTGCAGAAATCGGAAAGATTTTTGCCGAAATGATTCGCCAAGATAAAGTGCAAATAATTTCTTGTACTGGAGCTAACTTAGAGGAAGACATCATGAATTTAGTAGCTCATTCTCATTACGAACGAGTACCCAATTACCGTGATTTAACTCCAGAACAAGAATGGGACTTACTTGAAAGAGGTTTAAATCGTGTAACAGATACATGCATTCCCGAACACGAAGCGTTTAGACGTTTACAAAAGCATATTTATAAAATTTGGAAAGATGCCGACGATAAAGGAGAACGCTATTTGCCTCATGAATTTATGTACAAAATGCTTTTATCAGGCGTTTTAGAAGAATATTACGAAATAGATTTGAAAGACAGTTGGATGTACGCCGCTGCCGAAAAAAACCTACCTATAATTTGCCCAGGCTGGGAAGACAGTACGATGGGAAACATTTTTGCATCCTACGTAATTAAAGGAGATTTGAAAGCTTCTACTATGAAGTCAGGAATTGAATACATGACATTCTTGGCCGATTGGTATCCAAAAAATTCAGCTAATGGTGTTGGGTTTTTCCAAATTGGTGGAGGTATTGCAGGAGATTTCCCAATTTGTGTGGTTCCAATGTTGTACCAGGATATGGAAATGACCGAAGTACCTTTTTGGAGTTATTTCTGTCAAATTTCCGATTCGACAACCAGTTACGGATCGTATTCTGGAGCTGTTCCGAATGAAAAAATTACTTGGGGAAAATTAGACATTAAAACACCTAAATTTATTATTGAGTCCGATGCAACCATCGTGGCTCCCTTAATTTTTGCTTATTTACTAGATTTATAAAAGAATTGTATGAAGAGAGTTATTGTTGATTATGCCAAATTAACGAACGAAATCCTAAACCTTTTGGTGGAACGATTTCCAGACGGATATGATGATTCCCATATTATCCGATTTAGAAATGCGAAAAATGAGCTTGTTGAAGCTGTTGAAGTAAGAACAGAAGACACGATTTATCTGGTAAAAGTCAGTACAAAACTAGCAACTCGCTTGGAAAATTTTGACGAAGACGACGAAATCGATGATGTAGTAGCACCATTGGAACCTATCAAAGGAATTGATATGGGCGACGATGACTTAAGTACAGACGACGACGACGACGACGATGATATGGTCGACAAACCTGAATTTGACGATGAGGATGAAGATCGAGACGAGCCTTCAACAGAGGATGAAGACGACGAAGACGAAGACTAAAATTAAAAGGAACTGTAAAAAGTTCCTTTTTTTATACAGGTTTAATAGTCAAAAATAGTTGGTAAAACAGCTGTTAAGCATTATAAAATTTGACGTTTCCAAAAGTTTATTGAAATTCGTTTCAATAAACTTTTTTTATTTATGAA
>NZ_JBIPPD010000270.1:0-3647 GCF_044368625.1 Flavobacterium sp.
GATCTCAACCGCAATTAGAATTCAGTTCTGACTTATTTTCAGCATAAAGTTGAAATATTGACCTGTTTATAGGCAGTTACAATGCTTATTTCTAAAATCGTCAAAACTTTCGGATAGCAATGTTAGTTTATATAAGATTTAATCTTCTCAGATGGTCAATAAAAATAAAACAAATTTGATGTTATAAAAATTCAAATAAATATAAAACATCATTATGATTAACCAAAAAGTTTTTATATTTGTCAATAATTGACAAGTTTTATTTTGCAAGTATATGAAAGCAACATTTGGAGAGTACATCAAACAACTAAGGACAGATAATGGTTTAACATTAACTCAACTTGCATTCCAACTTGACCTCGATAGTGCGAATTTGAGCAAAATCGAAAACGGAAAAAGAGAATTTGACGAAAAGCGATTAGAAAAATTAGCGCTCGCCTTTAATCTTGATATTGAAAAACTGAAAACCGAATATTTCGGCGAACAATTCGCAAAGAAAATGTATCAATTTAATTGTTCTCCCGAAACACTAATTGTTGCAGAAGAAAAAGTAAATTACTTGAAAAACATAAACGTAAAACAAGCAAAAATCAATTTTGACAATGAAAAATAAACCGACAGTAATAGATTTATTTTGCGGTTGTGGTGGACTTTCTTATGGGTTCATAGAAGCAGGTTATGATGTACTTTTGGGTATTGACCATTGGAAAGATGCGATTATTACTTTTGAAAACACACATAAAAATGCGAAAGGAATTGTTGCAGATTTATTTAAGGAAACACCTCAAGAAATTTCAAAAAAAACAGGAATAAAAAATATTGATGTAATTATTGGCGGACCTCCTTGTCAAGGTTTTTCTATTGCAGGAAAAAGAATAATTGATGACGAACGAAATCAACTTTACAAATCATTTGTAAGATTTGTTGATTTTTATAAACCTAAAGCATTTGTAATGGAAAATGTCCCTAACATAGTTTCAATGGGAAAAGGTGTAGTAAAAGACAGCATTATTGAAGACTTTGAGAAACTTGGTTATTCTGTTGATTATAAAGTTTTGTTAGCTTCTGAGTTTGGTGTTCCACAAAACAGAAGAAGAGCGTTTTTTGTTGGCACAAAAAATAACAAAGAATTTGTTTTCCCCGAGCCAACAACTAAAAATCAAGTAAGTGCTAAAGATGCAATTTCTGATTTAACTGAAAAGTCTTTGAGTGACGGAACGAAATATAATACTGAACCAAAATCTGATTATCAAAAATTAATCAGAGGAAAATCTGATGGAATTTATAATCACGAAATTACCAATCACAGTGAACAGACTACAAGTATTATTTCATTAGTTCCTGACGGTGGTAACTATAAAAATCTGCCCGAAGAATTGCGAAAAACACGAAATGTAAATATTGCTTGGACAAGATTGAATAGTAAAAAACCAAGTTTTACTATAGATACAGGACACAGACATCATTTTCATTACAAATATAACCGTGTACCAACTGTCAGAGAAAGTGCGAGAATACAATCGTTTCCAGATACGTTTATATTTTTAGGAAGTAAAACAAGTCAATACAAACAAGTTGGAAACGCAGTTCCTCCATTGTTAGCAGAAATAATAGCAACTGAAATCAAGAAATATATATGAATGAAGTAAGAACATATATAATACCTGACGAATATTTTTTTCGTTTGCATCACGTAAGACCTCGTTTCAAAAATGATGTAGAGGAAGTTTTGCTTTATGTTGCAACCTCTATTTCTGAAATGACCGTTTTACCAGAAAAGAAATTTAATGGTGAACTAAATAAAGTATTGTTTGGATTTAATAAAAACTCAACTTCTACAAAAAAGACCATTGATAATTGGAGAACTGAGATTTCAGCACTATTTGCATTTATACAAGAAACAGAAGGACATCTTCAACCCGGAATTACAGCGAAAAGACTTGCTAACAAACAATATTTGGACGAGTTCTTCAATTATTTCTTATTCTCTTTTCAATATCCAGGCGGACATATAAAATCTCAAAACGTAATTAAACAAATTGAAGTAGGTGTAAGATTTAAACCTTGTCAATTTATTTTGGAATTATTGATTGAGGGTGAAAAACTTACAGGAAAACCATTTAGTATAACCGCAGAAGAACTTACACAGTGCGCGTATTTTGACCTAAGAGTTACGAGAGATAATAGGCATCCAAAAGTAGTAGCTGAATTAATTTTGGAAAACAGAGCCGACAATGTAGAATATGAACATAAATATCAATCTCTTTGGAATGAAAAAACACAATCATTTCCTTCAAAAGGCGATGTTTACAGATATGCAGGAGATATTTTGGATTATATGGTATTGGCAAACCTACTTAATCATAAAGGAACAGGATATTACTATTACCTAAACACAGAGAACAAAGAAGCAATAGATTTTCATCTCAATCATTCAGTTTGGTTTGACGAATACGATAAATATTATGGAAATGAAAATATTTCTACTTCTGAAATAGGTGCTTTAGAAGAGGTTTGGTTTGACTACGTAAATAGCTTTGACAACATAGAAGCATTTGCTCCGCATTTGGATGAACGAGAAGCAGAAAACATTTCAGCACTTATTCAGGAATACTATTCCCGAATGAAAGGCGACAAAAAAGTTCCAACAAAAATATTCGGAGATTACGGTGAAACATTGGTTTTAGCCCATGAATATTTGAGGACTAAAGACAAATCAAACAGACAACATTTAATAAATAAAATCCCTACTCCGCTTGGAGTTGGATATGACTTGCAAAGTATCGAAATCGAGAAAAAGAAAAGATACATTGAAGTAAAAACTACAAAATCACGAAAAGCAATAAATAATAATCGTTTCAAACTAACTCCAAATGAATGGGACACGGCAGAAACATTGGGAGATAATTATTACATCTATTGTTTAACAATTAATGAACAGGGTAAAAATATTTTTATCATTCAAAACCCAGTTAAACAACACGAATTAGGTAATCTAAAAATTGACAAAAATTTAGTTGTTGAATTTTCTAAAACATCAGGGCAATGGAACAAATTATTGGAAATAACAAACTAAAAGTTGCATCACTTTTTTGTGGTTGTGGTGGTATGGACGTTGGTATTCAAGGAGATTTTAAATTCCTTGAAAAACATTATAGTGTATTGCCTTTTGAAGTAGTGTATGCTGTTGATAATGATGCTTACGCAACGAAAATATACAATGACAACTTCGCTCATAAATGCGAAACAAAAGACGTTCGGGATATTGTACCGAGTGAAGTTCCCGACCACGATATTTTGTTGGGAGGTTTTCCTTGTCAATCATTTTCTATCAGCGCCCAAAATCCACCAAGATTGGGTTATAAAGATGATAGAGGAAAATTATTTTTTGAAATGATTAAAGTTTTGAAAGAAAAAAAACCACGCTTTTTTATTGGGGAAAATGTAAAAGGTTTGCTTTCAGCAAACAAAGGACAAGCTTTTCCAATGATTATTCAAGAATTTGAAAAAGCAGGTTATCATATCCATTACAAATTGTTAAATGCTTCCGAGTTTGGAGTTCCACAAAAACGTGAACGTGTTTTTATAGTGGGTTTTAGAGATTTTGACGATTATTTTAATTTCAAATTCCCACAACCGAATACATT
>NZ_JBIPPD010000271.1:0-3643 GCF_044368625.1 Flavobacterium sp.
TAGATTGCTTTATGTTTTACTTTCCGATACAATATTTGAAGGTTTTAGTATTTACAATAGTTGCCGAAGATTGGGCAACAAATAGCCATCAAAATGGTCTGAACATCAATAAATACAGGACAAATATAGACAAAATATTTAAAATTTGTTTACTATTGAATATAATCCTTTTGAACTGTTTTTAGCTTGTAAATTCCATTCTTGATACATTGGAAGCATTTCACAAAATACGTCATTATATGGCTTTGCATAGCCTTCTTTAATCATTATTTCGTTTAAAACTCTTCCATCATTTAGTATTAAATAGCCTAAAAGTCTTCCGTATTTATCAACTAAATTATTTTGGTCCTGTACTAATGTGCAAACATCACCCAAATTTACTTGATCTTTTAAAAAGTTAAATGATAAATATCCAAGTTTGATTAGTAAAGCTGCTGGAACTTGTAATTCTTTTTCGTCTTTTTTTATCTTGTTGCAGTAGTTTATTTCTGGTGCATCAATGCCATATAAACGAACTTCAAATTCTTTTTTTGATACAAAATCTTCTAAAATTATTCCATCTCCATCAACAAATTTTACAATTTTGAGCAGACTTTTTGTAATGGTGGTTTCTTTAGCGTTTAATTGCATTATATTGCTTTATTTAAGTTGTTGTTTATCAGTTAATTACAATGTAAATTTAATAAAAATTATTGTATAATTGCTAAAACACACAACAAATGGCAAAACAAAAAGGACATATTAAATATGTTGGGACGTTAGGAGAAGTTCGTCACTTCAAAATTAAAGGTAATGAAGGTTACTTTGCAGGTCTAAAAGGTGGTCCGACCGCCGAGCAAGTAAAAACTGCACCAGGCTTTATTCGTACTCGTGAAAATATGTCCGAGTTTGCAGCTTGTGCTAATGCTGGTAAATCAGTGAGAATTGGTTTGTCTGCTTTAATGAAACAAATGACAGATAGTCAATTTACAGGACGACTAACTGCTATTATGAAAAAAATAAATATTGAGGATGGTTCAGAGGCAAGAGGTCAAAGAGCTGTTTTGGTTTCGCAACAACCACAATATTTAAAAGGTTTAGATTTCAATAGAAATATTTCCTTTAATGGCATTTTTTCTGCTCCGTTTACTTTAACGGCAAACGTAGACAGAAACGAAAGTACTTTAAGTGTTCCGGCATTTAATCCTTTAAACTTTTTGAATATTCCATCAGGTGCAACACATTTCAGAATTATCAATGCTTTATCAGTAATCTCGGATTTTGTTTTCAATCCAGCAACTGGAGCTTATGAGCCAGCAGAACCAATGTTAAATGAAACATCAAACATTTCATATTCGCCTTACACACCTGTAGACGCAGTAACAACTTTAATTGATGTTGTTGCAACTTTACCAGATGCTCCAACGATAACAACTAATGTTTCTGTTTTGGGAAGTATTGGAATTGAATTTTATCAGCAAGTAGGAGTGAACTACTATTTATTCAATGCAGGAAATGCAATGAAAATTCAAGAAGTATTCTAAAAAAGACCATCAGTTTGTAAAGTTTACTACTTTAAAACCAATTACCCTTTCGAAAGAGAGGGTTTTTTGTTTTGCATCAATTTGTCTATAATGGCGACTTATATAGGGCTAATGGTGCAAACAAGTGCGGAATATCTATCTATTGAGAGAAAAAGAACAAATCGTTTTTTTATCCAAAGAAAAAATCCAAGTATGCCCTTAACTTTCCATTCAAAAATCAACATTCGGATAAGACTTCAACTTGAGCTGTTTTTTTTAGAAAGAATGCTTACCGAGTAACGTCAATCGGAGTGGAGGTTTTGTGGCATTCTTTCTGAAAAAAATTGCATCCATAGGGGTTTGGGGAAATGGAAGATTTCCCCAACTGAACTTACCTAGTGCGCTGGCAGTAGCGAAACAAGTGTGTAGTTTTTTATTTGCTTATCGGAATGTTGATTTATATTTTGTGGTTCTGGCAAATAAAAAACTATACTCTTGTCGGCAAATTTGATTTTTGAGGATGCCTTATTGTTCTTGCGAAATGAGGTTTTTCAATTTTATCAAAATGTTATGCGGAAATGTGATGGCATCTTCAAAAAACAATGAAAACTCTTTCCTAGTGCGGTGGCAGAAGCTCGAAGTAAGGGTATTTTTTTTATTTGCTTATTGGGATGTTCTGATTGGTTTTCTTGGCTGCTTGATGCCTGCACGTACATAGAAAGATAAAACTTGAATGTTACTACAATTATTGTACTGAAAACGCTAGGTATCAAGCAGACGGAAAGCCAATGGCTTGGGGTTTTGTGGCAAATAAAAAAAATACTCTTACTGGCACTATTGGGATTGTGGGTATAGAAAATTGCTTTAACCAAAAAAAACAATAAACACTAAAAGCAATTTTTATACTTACAATGTCAATATGAAAATACTTCCTTTTTCTTTTTATGCGGTTCGATTGTCTGCGTCAGTTCGGTTTCGGAAGAAGTTATGCGGAAAAATAAAAGTTGTATTTAACGTAAACGTGATGCGGAGGTTTACAATTGCTAGTAACGGCTGGCTTTGCGTCTGTTGGGGATTTAAGAGCAGCGTACTTTCTGCTTTGTTGATTAGTTCAAAAACAAAATATAACGTCTATTTACCACAACTGCCCCAATAGCGCAAAACCACCGTTACTAGCAGTTGTTTCTATTAAGTACTACTTTTTTAGGTTAAAATCTGTAATAGTTGTTGGGTTGTTTTGGTTTAAAGAATTCTTCTCTGTCGTTATCATTTAATAATTCATCTTCTTTATTTGTGAAAGGATCGAACCAATCGGCTTTTTCGTTTGCCCATTTTATCCAGTCTTTTAGTTCTTCTGTGAGGTTGTTTTCTTTGATTGCTTTTTGTTCTGTTGCTGCTATATAATTTCTGTATATTGTTGCTTTATCGAATTTCTCAGCATCAGAAAATAACTTTTTGGTTTTTATTTTTTCTTGTTCTTTTCTTGCTTTAAAATCTTCTTCAATTTTTCGCTGGCGTTCGTATTCGATATGCCAAAGTTCTCTTTCAATAGCTTTCCGTTTTTCTTCAATAGCTTGTAATTCCAATTTGGCAATTATGTTTGGAATTTTATCTTCTAATTTATTTGTGTTAGTATCTGTCCAATCTTTTGCAGGGTAAACATATAAACTAAGGGATAAAATATTTGAAGGATAAAGTTCTGTTGAGTCATAATATGTGCCTTTGACAATTTTTCTTTTTAATCTTTCTCTTAGACCAATACCCATCTCAATATTGTCAATTACTATTTTGGTTCCTTCTTTTACAGTTATTTTATGACCTCTTTTTTGTAATGCTTTTATAAAAACATCCATAAATAGTAATGCTCTTTTTACACTTGGTGGTGCTACAGTAATATTGAGAATACCGGAGGAAGTATTTAAAAGTCCTTTTATATTATGCTGATAAGAAGGTTCTTTTGTTTTTAGGTCGTTTTTAGCATCAATAATTAACTGATGTGGTCTTGTTAATTTTTCTGGAAATACAATAGTGTCTTTTAGAACGTTTTGTAATTCTTTGGTTAGATGATTTAATTCGTTTCCTTCTCCATTTATAATTGTTTCAGAATTGTCTCTAAATTTTAAAGTTATTGAGGTTTCTAC
>NZ_JBIPPD010000078.1:0-12990 GCF_044368625.1 Flavobacterium sp.
CTACCTCAAAATCGATAGTTCGAAAACAGACAGCATCATTTTGTATGAACCAGGACAAGCGTACTTTTATAAATCAGATGCCGCTTTGGAAATCCTAAATTCGCTTGGTGGTTTCTTAAAATGGTCGGTTATTTTTAAAGTCATTCCATCGGTTTTACGAAATCCCATTTATGATTATATAGCCAAAAACAGGTACAAATGGTATGGGAAAAAAGACGCTTGTATGATTCCAACTCCTGAATTAAAGGCAAAATTTTTGAGTTAATTTAGAATAAAAAATATTGAAATAAAAAGCCGTTTCAGTTTCTGAAACGGCTTTAGTAAAATTATTATCTACAACTTACAAACTTTCTTCAGACCAAGCTCTCATCATCCAAATTACTTTCTCTTGTTCAGCAATAAAGTCGCTCATCATCGCATTGGTTCCTTCATCATTGATATCATCTGACTTGTTGAGGATTTCTCGTTCTATTTTTAATAAATCAGACAAAGAGTCAATAATCAGCTGGACTGCTTTTTCATCATTCGAAATAGATTTACCTACTTTCAATTTGTTATGTTTTATATAATCTTCAAAAGTGTGTAAAGGACTTCCGCCAATAGTTAAAATTCGTTCGGCAACCAAATCAACTTTTAATTGTGCATCATTATACAATTCTTCAAACTTAACATGTAATTCAAAAAATCGTTTGCCGCGAATGTTCCAATGAATTCCTCTCAAATTCTGATAAAATACCTGAAAATTCGAAAGTAATACATTTAAGTCCTTAACCATTTCTTCTGATTCTTTTACTGGTAATCCCAAAATATTCGTTTTCATAATTATTTCTATTTTAAAATAAAGTTGTTTAAAGTTACAAAATATTTAAAGGTTTAAAGTATAACTAAAACTTATTGTTTTCTTAAATTTGCTAAAAATAATACTATAATGACCATCACTCAACTCCAATATGTTCTGGCTGTTGCCGAACACCGAAATTTTACCTTGGCTGCCGAAAAATGTTTTGTCACGCAGCCTACATTAAGTATGCAAATTCAAAAAATCGAAGAGGAATTAAAAATTCAAATTTTTGACCGTACCAAAAAACCCATTCAAATGACTGATATTGGGGAGAAAATTGTTGCGCAAGCTAAAAATATTGTAATCGAAGCCGACCGGATTAAAGATATAGTGGAGCATCAAAAAGGCTTTATTGGAGGCGAATTTAGATTGGGTATTATCCCTACTATAATGCCCACTTTATTGCCTATGTTCCTTAACAATTTCATTAAAAAATATCCAAAAGTCAAACTGATTATCGAAGAACTCAACACAGATGAAATCATTAGCCGACTCAAGAATGGCCATCTTGACGCTGCAATCGCATCTACACCTTTGATGGAAGAGAAATTAAAGGAAATCGTATTGTATTATGAACCTTTCGTAGCTTACATACCCGAAAATCGAAGGATTGCGGAGAAGAAGGAAATTGAAATTAGCGATTTGAATATTGATGAAATTTTGCTATTGCAAGACGGACATTGTTTTAGAGACGGTATATTAAATTTGTGCAAAAATGCTAATGCGGGTTTGGGAACATCATTTCAGCTGGAAAGTGGCAGTTTTGAAACTTTAATAAAATTGGCCAATGAAGGCTTAGGCACTACTTTACTTCCTTTTTTACACACGCTAGATTTGCATGAAAAAGACAAAAAACATCTGCACCATTTTGCAGAACCAAAGCCAGCTCGAGAAGTAAGTTTGATTTTTCCAAAAACGGAGCTAAAAATTCACATTATTGAAGCATTACGATCCACGATTGCTGGAGTAGTAAAAGGTGCGATTGTTTTCCATAATGTACAAATTATAAGTCCGTTGCCCAAAAAATAAAAAAGGAGCTTTATGAGCTCCTTTAAATTAGTTTAATAATAAACGACAATGATGTAACTCTGGTTTTTCCTGAGTGTATTGCAACAACCAATCTTTCAACTGTTCGATTTCGTAAGGCAATAACACTTTAAGTGCTTTTTTAAGTTCTTTGCAAAAGAGTGAAGGATCGAAGCTTACTCTTTCCAAAACATTTTTTGTGTAAGTGAACATGGTTTTCTTCATAATTTCCGTCATCCTATTTTTTTACAATTGTTGAATATCAAATTTAAACAATTTTACGATACTCCTAACAAGCCAAAAGTTAATAAAAACAAACAAGAATGTTAAACTTGCTTTTTAAAAGCACGAAACATTTCCCTTTTTCCTGGAGGTCCCGCGAGTTTTTCAACAGTAAAACCTACTTCTACCATACTCCTTTTGACCACACCTCGAGCCGCATAAGTCACTAGAATGCCGTTTGGCTTTAATGCAGTGTACATTTTTTTAAAAATTGCTGTACTCCATAGTTCGGGTTGTACCCTATAACCAAAAGCATCAAAATAAATTAAATCAAACTGGTCTACATCAGTAATTTCATTAAAAAACTGCTGACGCTTTGTTAAACAAAATTGATCTGAAAGGTTTACAGGAAAATTCCATTCACATGTATGCATTTTTTGAAAAAAAACTTCTTTATCTGTAGCGTCAAGTTCAGCAACGTAATTCATTTGAGCTATTTCATCAAAAGCTACTGGATAAGCTTCCACACCCGTATAATTGACTTTCATGTTTCTATCCTCCGCTTCTAGCAAAGTGATAAAAGCGTTCAAACCTGTGCCAAAACCAATTTCCAAAACAGCAATTTCATCCTGTTCAAATTGTAGAAAACCGTTTTTAATAAATACGTGCTTTGCTTCTTGAATTGCACCATGCTTGGAATGGTAATTTTCTTCCCAATCCGGTAAATAAATAGTGGTCGAACCGTCAAGCGTTTGAACAATTTCTCTTCTCATCAATTCCAGTCGTCATTTCAATATTAATAACATTTAATTCAAGTAGTAGAACGTTTCCCGCAACTGTGGGTCGGGCGTTCCGCTGTATCTTTAGCTTTGTTTCATTTCGCTACAAGATTGCTCCGAAACTTCGTTACATTCAATAACGTAAAAGACAGTTGCAAATAGAACCCAACACTATTTTATATACAACTTTTTGATTCTTGGAATAGGCCCGCCACATTTCACTTCATGACATTTTATACAAGCATCAATGCCGTTGTTAAAATGCTCTTTTGCATTGTTCGGATCTTCATAAATCAATTCTTGTGCTTTTATAAAATGAGCGGCTTGTTCTTTAAAAAAAGCATCATTTTCTTGCTTATCGGTCATTACAGCTGCATGAATTTTCAAAAAATGATTTGGAAATTTGCCTATAGTATCGCCCTTTTCAATTCGTTTTTTCAACCGCTCATTGTCCACGTACATTTGCTCCATAAGCAAGGCCATCTCCGACATTTCGTACATGTCAAACTTTTTTTCTTCTGTACTCGAATTGGTTTTTACATCTGTAACTTCCTCACGCTCTTTGCAAGAATAGCAAAGTTGGATTACAACAAGAAATAGGATGAATTTCTTCATTATTTTTGAATTAAAACACCGTTAGCTTGAAAGGAATATTTTACTTCTGGCGATGTAATCGCTGCAATTTCTGCATCTGTTTTACCGCCGTCTTTAGCATAATGACGTAATTGATCAACCGAAATACTGTCCATAAATGCTTTGCCACTCACGATAGCTTCGCTATTGTCGGCATTTTTAGGTACAAAAAAAGCATAATCTTTGAACTTCACAAAGGTTTCTTTATCGTCCGCTAATTCCATCGACATCCAACAACCTTTCTTTTTACAAACTTCCTTGATTGTAGATTTAAATTTGACATCTATGGTATCGCCAGGTTTCAATGTTTGATATTTTTCTAGCATTTCCTTTGCAGAAAGGGCCTCATTTGCTTCAATTTTTTCACCAAAGTTTGCGTAGGCAATTTCCTTATCGATAGGTAGTTTAGCTTCCTCTTTTTTACAACTTACCAACATTAACAATGTGCACGATAAAATAAAAATATTTTTCATAAAGTTTAAATTAGTTATTTGTTGACAAAAATAGTTAGATAATTTCAACTTTTATGTTTTTATAGAATGAAATACGTTAATATTAAACAATCTGAATAAAAACAGCCCTGAAATTATTAATTTCTAAAAAAACATCTCTGTCAAAACTATTCTGATGTTAATTTACTATTTTAGCAACCTATAAATTTAGTAACGGTTTGCCAAATAAAACAAAGCTTATTTTCCAGACATTTACAACAAAAAGATTTTTTACATGAGTTCCAATACTGCTTTATCCATCGATATTTCAAAAGTTTCCAATAGCAAAATTAACGAGATCGATTTTGAAAATCTAACTTTCGGATCCGTTTTTACCGATCATATGTTGGTTTGCGATTTCAAAGACGGTGCATGGCAAAAACCGGAGATTAAACCCTATGCCCCATTTTTAATGGATCCATCTTCTAAAGTTTTTCATTACGGACAAGCTATTTTTGAAGGAATGAAAGCGTTCAAGGATGAGGAAGATGCGATTTGGCTTTTTAGACCGGATGAAAACTTTAAACGGTTTAACAAATCGGCGGTTCGGATGGCAATGGCCGAAATTGATGAACAAATTTTTATGGAAGGCTTGACGCAGTTGATCGAATTGGATAAAGAATGGGTCAAAAAAGGTCTAGGTAATTCGTTGTACATCCGTCCGTTTATGATTGCTACGGGAAAAGGAGTTATTGCTTCTCCTTCGGCAGAATACCGTTTTATGATCATCCTTTCTCCTGCCAAATCATATTATTCTGGAGAGGTAAAAGTGATTATTGCCGAACATTACAGTCGTGCTGCAAATGGCGGCATTGGTGCTGCAAAAGCGGCTGGAAATTATGCCGGACAGTTTTACCCAACTGGTTTAGCAAATAAAGCAGGTTTCCAACAAATTATTTGGACCGATGATGCCACCCATACCAAATTAGAAGAAGCAGGTACTATGAATGTGTTTTTTAGAATTAAAGACACTCTATTTACGGCTCCAACGAGTGATCGAATTTTAGATGGAATTACTCGAAAAAGTT
Source organism: Flavobacterium sp. (assembly GCF_044368625.1). Lineage (GTDB taxonomy): Bacteria > Bacteroidota > Bacteroidia > Flavobacteriales > Flavobacteriaceae > Flavobacterium. The sequence continues at coordinate 5,021 of NZ_JBIPPD010000078.1, forward strand.
TGATTGCACTTGCCGAAAAAAACGGAATTAAAGTAGAAATTCGACCAGTGTTGGTTGAAGAATTACTCGAAAGCAGTAAAAACGGCGATTTAAAGGAAATTTTTGGAGCCGGAACAGCTGCAGTAGTAAGTCCAATTAAAGGCTTTTCTTACAAGGACGAATACCACGAAGTCCCTCAACAACTAGAAGATTCGTATGCTTTACGATTAAAAGAACAATTGAATAAAATTCAATACAATTTAGCCGAAGACACTTTTGGCTGGACTGTCAAAGTATAAAGATTTTAGAGCAGTGTAAATTAAAAAATACACTGCTTTTTTATTTAAAAATGTTTTCAAAATTGGGCTTAAAATAATTAGGTCCTTTGATTACTTTTCCATCTTCCCTGTAAATAGGTAATCCATCGTGATCCAATTTACTCATATTACTCCGCTGTATTTCTTCAAAAACGGCTTCAATTTTGTCCTGCAAACCGTGTTCCAAAATTGTTCCGCACAGAATGTACAACATATCGCCTAAAGCATCGGCTATCTCGATTAAATTGTCGTCTTGAACTGCTTGCAAATATTCCTCATTCTCCTCTTTCATTAAATGGTACCGCAGTTCATTTTTTGCAATCCCTAAACTCGCCACAGGTTGCTTGCTAAAACCAATTTTAAATGTTTCGTGAAATTGCTTTACAGCTTCTAATTGTTTTTTCATATATAGTTATTTCTTTTTTTTATCGTTCTCCCAACACAACGGGACAAACCATACATATCATCGCATCACTTTTTCGTCATCCTCATTTCTTAGTAATCAAATTTATAAGTAGGATACACCCAAAAATAGGGATTTAATGATTAATTTTGCAAAAAAAAATAATATGTTTAGTCAAGGTCAATTAGTTTTTGCTGGATTGTTTGCTGTTTCTTTTATCGCATTGATGGTTTACAGTTATGCGAAAGACAAAAAAACCCACGACACTTTTTATAAAAAAACCTACATTGTTCTTTTGTGTTTTATACTTTTTATCGCGATTCTTTTTGCAATTAAAACATTCTTAAAACATTAAAAATTCATCGGAGGTTTGGCTTTTTTGTAAAACAAAAAAAACAAAGAAGAAAAATAATGGCATAAAAAAAACCTGAAAATTTTCAGGTTTTTTTTGTGGGGAGAGCAGGATTCGAACCTGCGAAGTTTTCACAGCAGATTTACAGTCTGCCCTCGTTGGCCGCTTGAGTATCTCCCCCTGCGTTAAAAACAACATCGTGTGTTGTTTAAACCGGTTGCAAATATAGCAACGTTTTCGGTGTTTACAAACATTTTTTAAAATTAATTCCACACTTTTTATTAACCAATTCATAATTAAATACATAAAAAAAAACTCCTTTCGGAGTTTTAACCATTTTTTTACAAAACAGCAGTAATTTATTTGTTTAAAAGGGATGCAATCTTCGCTCTTAGTTCTTCTCCGCGTAAGTTATTAGCGATAATAACGCCTTTATCATCTAAAATATAGGTAGCTGGAATACTTTTGATATTATACAAAACAGCAATTGGATCTGTCCAAAACTGCAAGTTGGAAACGTGCGACCAAGTCAAATCATCTTTGGCAATTGCTTCTTTCCATTTTGCACCATCTTTATCTAATGAAACACCGATAATGTTTAATCCTTTGGGATGAAATTCTTTGTACAAGGCCACAACACTTGGATTCTCCTTTCGGCACGGTCCACACCAAGAAGCCCAAAAATCGATTATGGTAACTTTTCCCATGGCTTGTTTCAGAGAAAGCGTTTTTCCTTCAGGTGTGGGAGCTGAAAAGTCAGGCGCTGTATTACCTTCCGATAAATCCTTGAAATTTCCGATTTTAGTTTTAATAGAAAGTCCTGGTTTTGTGTTTTGCAATTTACTGGATAAACTTCCATAAACAGTTTTGATTTTTTGAATATTTACCTCGGGCTGGTTAAACATATTGTCTAACAATAAAACCGATAAAAATGAATTTGGATTTTTTTCGGGATAAGTAGCGGTATAATTTAGTAATTCATTTTGCAAAATTCCAAACTCATCCATAAGTTGCTGAATGGTAGCATTGTCCTTATTGGATTGTGCCGTTTTCATTTTTTCGGCGTTATCAGCTTGAAACTTTTGTAATTTTTGCTGTACACTCTGAGAAAAAACGTTAAACTTTTGCAATTCAATATTATCGGGAGTTCCTCCGATTTTACTTTTTGCAATACTGTCTTTGTATATGGTGAAAGTAATCGAGCCTTGATCTAAAATAAAGGCAATTTTTCCTTCAAGTCCTTTTATTTGAATAAAATTTACGGCAGGCTCATTTGTAGTACCGCTCATTACAAAAGCGCCACTAATAATTTTGGCGGAGTCCATTGCCATAATGCCTTTTACTTCATCTTGGCGCTCCAAATAAACCATCGTCCCGTCTTGTACTCCTTTTGCTACACCACTTAAAACAAAATTTGGCTTTATTGGATTAATAAAAGACATCAATCCAAAAGCGGCTGCGGTAATTATAAAAACTTTTTTCATATGTAAATATTTATTGTTTTTTGTTGGTCTCCCGATTACTCGGGACAAGTTCCCAATAGCTATCGGGAGTAATTGCTTCAACTGTTTGTCCCGATGATTTTCGGGACTCGGGCCGCAAATATCTTCATTTGGGTTTATCGCATCGGATACTATTTTATTTGGTATTCAATGACCCTACCTTGCGAACTGGCGAAGCATTTTCAATTGCATCGCGTTTCCGTTATGCGCATTTCATATATGTAAAATTTCATTTTTTGGCGGTCGTATATGGTAACGTCTTTTTATTCATTAGTGCTTATCTCACAATATTATAGTTTTCATCGGTGCTCGATGACCCGAGCTTGCGAACTGGCGAAGCATTTTCAATTGTTTGCGCAAATTTGTTGTTAATGGCGATTTTCTAGTTATTCATTTTTGAAATAATTGACATTCAAAAACACAACCAATGTAAAACTAAAAACAAAAAACGAATAAAAAAAGCCATGTTTCCATGACTTTTTAAAAATATTATTTTAAAATTGAAGCTACTTTTGCTCTAAGTTCGTCGCCTCGTAGATTTTTGGCAATAACTACACCTTTTTCATCTAGTAAAAAAGTAGCTGGTATTCCGTCCACATAATAGCGCTGTGCAATTGGATCTTCCCATCCTTTTAAATTTGAAATATGTGTCCAAGTCAACTGATCTTTTGCAATAGCTTCTTTCCACTTATCCGCTTTTTCATCCAAAGAAACTCCGATGATATTCAATCCTTTGGCATGAAAATCTTTGTACAAAGCTACAACACTTGGATTTTCCTTTCTGCAAGGTCCACACCAAGAAGCCCAAAAATCAATCAGTGTTAATTTTCCTAGAGAACTCTTTAATGAAGTGGCTTTACCTTCTGGATTTGGAGCAGAAAAATCAGGTGCAACAGTACCAATTTCTACGGCTGCGGCACTTGTATCATTTTTTTTTTCGGCTGTTTTCACGCCGTCTAATGATTTCTTAATATTTTTTCCCTCTCTGGTATTTTTCAAAACCGGATCCAAATTTTCAAACATTTTTGTAGCACGAGCCAAATCGAAAGACGGATCACTCAAAAATTGTTTGATAAATAACAAAGAAATATACGATTTTGGATGTTCTTCCACGTGCTTTAGGGAAATATCCTTAAATTCATTTTGAAAAACTTGGTATTCTTTTGTCAATGCATTCATGGTTACGGTGTCGTTGGTCATTTGTGCCGTTTGAATTTTTGACATATTTGATTCCTGGAATTTTTTCACTTTATCCTGGATTTTTTCTGTCAGCTTAGCATATTTTACCAATTGTTCGTTGCTGTATGTGCCGCCTACGATACTTTTGTAAATGGTATCTTTATTGACCTCAACCGTAATTTTTCCTTCTTCAAGGATAAATGGAATTTTAGTGTTTGATGAGTCAATTTCAATAAAAGACAAAGCCGGTTCCACTAATTTTCCTTCAAACTTGAATTTACCTTTTTCAATTTGAACGGTGTCCATTTGTATCATTGTTCCAGTAGAATCTTGCTGTTGCAAATAAACGTTCAAACCATCGCGTAATCCATTTCCATTTCCTTCAATTACATATTCATTACTTCCTACTTGGTTACAAGAAACTATGGCTGTAACTGCAAGTAATGATAAAATTATTTTTTTCATTTTTTGTAAATTATTTTTTTTGATTTTTTTAGACTGCAAAAGTATTTAATTTTATAATGTTTGAAGCATATCTATTAAAAAATTATTATTTATTTATCGTTTTAATGTACGGCATTTTGCCACAAAAAAACAATTATCCATTCCGTTTGTAGTATTAAAAAAAAAGGATTTAGCTTTTGAAACTAAATCCTAATGTATATTGTGCTCAATTTTTGATTATTCCTGATTGGTTGTTTTTCTCCAAGGAAATGCATTAAAAATATGACGTTTTGCAAAACGTGTTGGCGACTCAGCATTTACCATTTTAACATAGGTAGCTTTAGGAACGCTGATGAATTCATAAATACTTCCGTTGGAAAAATCAATAATTAAACGACCGTCGACAAATTTATAATCCGTGATTGTAGCGGTTGCAACTGTTGCAGTAAATTCTGGTTTTAATTGCGCAATGGTTTCTGGATTAATACTAACCAATTGGTGGTAAGCCTCGATTATGGATTTACTTTGTTCTTCAGCAGCTTTTAAACCTGCATCATCTCCCGAAAACTTATCCGGGTGACTTTCTTTCATTGCATTACGGTAAATGGTTTTTAACTCTTTCAACGTAACTGTTTTGTCTACATTTAGCAACTTTCTGTATTCGACGATTTTTTTCATAATTAAAATAGCAAAATTGTAAACTTAGTCTCTTAAAGAAAATCGGTCTCTTTAATTTTTACAATTTTTTGCAAAGGTAGTTTTTTGTTGCATATAAATCAACAAGTTGTAGCGGTTTAAAAAAAATTATTAAAAATTGAGTGTTAAAATCCAAAAACGGCTGTTTTTCAATGGCTCGCGTGAAGGATAACCCCCGAATTTTCGGGAGAGCTCTCCCGATTTTTCATCGGTAAGCGGGAATCAACAGCCTGACGCCTTGCTTTGTTCCAACTCTTAGGATGAAAAAAGCAAAGCAACACCCCCAAAAAAATTTAATCGTAGTGGGAAATCTTATTCTATGGTCATCGACTTCAATTTGGTTCGGTAGGATTCCAATGCAACTGCTTTGGAAATAAAACCGTAATACTTCCCGTTTCTCACCACAGGCAGGAAGGTCATTTTACTTTCTTCAAACTTTTTCATTACCACTTCCATGGTGTGAAAAGGATACACAATTGTTTCCGGTGCATGCATTACTTCTTTAACATAAGTATATTTTACTTTGAACTTGTTAAAAATAATCTCGCGGATATAATTAAAGTGTACGATTCCCAACAACTCCTTATCTTTATTGACAACTGCAAAAATAACTTGGTTGGAATGCGAAATTAAATCGACTAATTTTTCTAAATTCTCTTCGGGGGTAATCGTAAAGTAGTCCGTTTCGATGATGGAACTGGTTTCGATTGTGGATAAAACATTGGTGTCTTTATTACTGGTAAATACTTGACCTGTTGTGGCCAAATGTTTGACGTCCATCGAATGCTTTTCGAAACGCTTTGAAACCGCAAAACTAATGGACGATACAATCATGAGCGGAATCATCAGGCTGTAACCGCCTGTAATTTCGGCAATAAGGAAAATCGCAGTAAGCGGTGCATGAAACAAGCCGCTCAAAACACCCGCCATACCTACAATTGTAAAATTGCTTACCGGAAGTTTATCCAGTCCAGAAAGCGTAATGAGTTGCGAAAAAAAGTAACCCACATACGACCCCAAGAATAACGAAGGGGCAAAATTGCCACCGTTTCCGCCGCCACCTAACGTAAAACCTGTTGCAAACACTTTTAAAAAAGCCGCAGCACCTACAAAGGCGAGAAGCACCCATTTATTATCCCTAAATTCACTAAAAAGTGTGTCTTGCAATAAAACACTCGCGTCGTTCTCTGATAAGGTTTTGATACTCTCGTAGCCTTCACCAAACAAAGTAGGGATGATAAATATTAAAACAGCAAGTAAAGAAGCTCCAATCAATGCACGCCGATAAGGTGTTTTTTCGTACCGATGAAAAAACCGTTCAATTTTTTGAAACCAGCGGGCATAATAAATAGTAATCAAACCAATGATGATTCCCAACAAAACATAGTATGGAATATTGGTATAATCAAAAACTTGTTGCTTGTTAAAAGACAACAGCACATTTTCTTTGAGTACAATAGCAGAAACCAAAGCGCCCGTTGCAGCAGCAATCATAATGGGTGTAAAAGCTGCGATACTCACGTCAACCAAAAGCACTTCGATGGCAAAAAGTACTCCCGCAATTGGGGCGTTAAATGCTGCGGCAATTCCGGCGGCAACACCGCAGCCGATGAGCAAGGTCCTGTCTTTGTAGCTGAGTTTGTACCGCTGGGCAAAATTAGATCCAAAAGCCGCTCCTGTAATCGTTATGGGGGATTCCAACCCTGCCGAACCGCCCAAACCAACGGTTAGCGAACTCGTGATGATTTGAGCATACATTTGCTTTTTGGGCATGATACTCGCTTTTTTGGCCACGACATACATAATTTGCGACGTCCCTTTTTCTAATTTTCCACCCAAAATTTTATCGATAACAAATACCGTAAGAAGCATTCCGATGAAGGGCAAAATACTGTTAATGTAACTCAACTTTATAATCCCGTTGATGTATGTTGCAAATACAAAAACCCAATGTGCAAAAGCTTTTAAAACAATTACTGCAAAACCCACTGAAATTCCTACCAACACACTTGCCACGAACAAAAACTGTTTGTTTGTCAATTTTGCCTGGACCCACGCGAGTAAGGATTCTAGTCGGTATAAATATTTTTTGAGCATTTGAAGCAAGCATTTTTTAGAAGAGGGGCGAAGTTAAACGTTTTTTAAAATTTCAGCAAGAAATCATTTCAAAATCAGATTTTGCACAAAATAATTCAATCCCATTCGTTCATTTTTTCTTTGACAAAAGCTTCCATTTCGGCAAAAAATTGGGTAAACTCCACCTCAAATTCGGTGTAGTACAACGCCAATTCTTGGACTGAAAATTGCATTTTCGACTGCAATCGGGTCCGGCGGTCCATATTGTATAAAATGTGTGTAATTCCGGGAACCGTAGCATACAATAAAAGCCAGTTTTCGGACTTTAATGTAGGTAAGATCATTTTGAAACGCGGCGTTAGGAGGTGGAAGTTGTTGTCCAGCAAAGTGTAGAAATTCGCCGCAAAATCCGCTAAACTCACCTTGGAATAACTGGAAAAATTTTTAGCCAAAAAATGATCGTACAAAATATCCATAATCACCCCCGAATAATGACCATAATGCTCGTGCAAGCGGTGTTTGCTTTGTCGGAAAATGGGATGAAAATCAGTAAAACTGTCGATTTCTCGGTGCAATCGAATGCCCTTTTGAACACCAGCAGGAAAGGCATCAAAATTTTTTCCGTGAATGCCATCTGCCATAAAATTGCCAATTTTAATATGGTCGTTTTCGCCCGACAAGTAAATATGTGCTAAGAAATTCATGCTTAAAGGTAGTACATTTCAATCAAAATTTTCAGGATTTACTTTTTTTTGGGCGTTACCCTCCCGGTTTTTTATTCCATTCTAGTTTTCTTACGCAGCAATTCACGGATATTCAGCAATTTTGGAGGAGGGTCAGGCCGTTCACTCCCGCTTTAATTGCTTAGTAGAAAGCAATCTTTTCTATGAGATTGCTTTCTACTAAGCAATTAAGTGTAAAGTTTCACAACGTTATTGATGAGAGTTGATTTTAATTTAGATTCAAATTTAGGATATTATTTTTAAATTGATTGGGTGTTATCTTGAATATTTCAGGTTTTA
>NZ_JBIPPD010000179.1:0-6797 GCF_044368625.1 Flavobacterium sp.
TTTAGAAAATTATAACGTTCAACCCAATCAGTACAACATGATTTTGGCACGTTTGGAACCCGAAAATAATATTGAAACGATTCTTGACGGTATTGTTTTAAGCCAGACCGAAACGCCCATTTTAGTTGTTGGAAACCACGAAACCCAATTTGGAATTTATTTAAAAGAAAAATTTAAAAACACAACTGCAATTCGGTTTTTGGGAGCGGTTTATAATATGCATCATTTGGATAATTTGAGGTATTATGCCAACATTTATTTTCACGGTCATTCGGTAGGTGGAACCAATCCTTCGTTGCTCGAAGCGATGGCCTCCAAAGCATTAATTGTGGCTAACGATAACGATTTTAACAAAGCTATTTTGAAGGCAAATGCCTATTATTTTAGTACTGCTGATGATGTTAAAAATTTAACTTTAAGAATCAAAAAAAATGATAACTTGCAATTTATTGAAAACAACTTCTTGGCAATTGCCCAAGAGTTCAACTGGAATTTGATAAATGGGCAATACTTACAATTATTTGAAAAATCGATTTCTGAAAATCAGCAACTTAGAGCGAAATAACGAAATTTTTGTTTTTTTAATTGTTTCTGTTTTACTCGCCATTCCGCTCAAACACAACATCGGTAGTCTCTCCATTATTTTGTTTGTACTCGTTTCTTTGTTGAAATGGAAAGCCACAAATGTTTCTTTTAGCAAAACACTTTTCATTCCAGTCGTCTTTTATGCCTTAATGGTGCTTTCGCTTTTATGGACTTATGATTTCGAACGTTCCTTAGCCGGTTTACAAAAAGAAATCATCTTTTTATTTGTTCCTTTGGCATTTTTGTTAATGCCGAAACTAACGCAAGAACAACGAACCAGCATTTTCAAATGGTACAGTTATGGAATGGTGTTGTACTCACTTTTTTACATTCTAAAAGCCCTGTACCGATACATATCCACGGGCGATAGTGCGGCATTTTTTTACCACGAATTGGTTACTTTGGACGTCAACGCCATTTACATGTCGGTTTTTGTATCGTTTGCATTATTTTATTTCATTAATCTAAGAGAAAAAAATAACCTTATTCGAGTATTGATTGGATTTCTGGCTGTAATGGTGTTTTTATTATCTTCCAAAAGTATTATTTTCATTGATTTCATACTTGTTATTTGCTATTATTCCTTTTATTCGCAAGTACCCAAAAGTGTGCGGTATTTAACGGTTACGGTTTTTGTAGGATTTTTATTCTTTTCATTATTTTTTGTAAAAGAGGTTCGCGAACGTTTTTTGTTGGAATATGAAACAGCTTTTGTAGATAATACGATTAATGAAAAAATTGCCGACGGAGCTGGTGTGGTGTACAATGTGAGTTTACAACAGGCTTGGAATGACGAAAAATTTCAGGCCAATCAGTTTTTTCCAGGTACTGCTTTACGGGTCTACCAGTTCAGGATTTTTAAAGAATTGATTGCCGAAGAGTCTGTTTTTTTTACGGGTTTCGGACTCGAAGCCTCCCAAGCACAAATTCAGAAAAAAGCCCTGCAATACGAATTGTATGATGGTTATGGCGATTTTAATTTTCACAATCAATACACCCAAACGTTTGCCGAACTGGGTATTTTTGGGTTTTTATTGCTTTTCGCAATGATTTATGTTACACTAAAAAAAGCAATTCAACACAAAGATTTCTTACATATTGCTTTTGCAATTACAATGATAGTTTTATTTTTGACCGAATCATTTTTTTGCAGACAGCGAGGGATTACCTTTTTTATTGTTTTATACTGTTTATTTAATTCGAAACTTCCAAGCAGCACGGCATACAAATCAAATTTGACATGAAAAAAATTTTAATCACAGGAGCTGCGGGATTTTTGGGTTCTCATTTGTGTGACCGTTTCATAGCTGAGGGTTACCACGTAATAGGAATGGACAATTTGATTACCGGCGATTTAAAAAATATTGAACATTTATTTAAGCTCGAACATTTTGAATTTTACCACCACGACATTACCAAATTTGTTCATATTCCTGGAAATTTAGACTACATTTTACATTTTGCCTCTCCGGCAAGTCCGATTGATTATCTAAAAATCCCGATTCAAACCTTAAAAGTAGGTTCTTTAGGAACACATAATTTGTTGGGTCTGGCTCGTGTAAAAAATGCACGAATCCTTATCGCATCGACTTCCGAAATTTATGGAGATCCATTGGTTCATCCGCAAACAGAGGAATATTACGGAAATGTAAACACGATTGGGCCTCGAGGCGTTTACGACGAAGCCAAGCGTTTTCAGGAATCCATCACAATGGCGTATCATACTTTTCATGGTGTCGAAACCCGAATTTTACGCATTTTCAATACCTACGGTCCGCGAATGCGTCTCAACGACGGCCGTGTAATTCCTGCTTTTATTGGTCAAGCGTTGCGTGGTGAAGATTTAACTATTTTTGGCGATGGAATGCAAACGCGTTCGTTTTGTTACGTTAGCGATCAAGTAGAGGGTGTTTTTAGGTTGCTGCATTCCGATTATGCACTCCCTATAAATGTGGGAAATCCAGACGAAATTACCATCAAAGATTTTGCTCAAGAAATCATTAAACTTACGGGAACGAAGCAAAAAATTGTGTATCATCCATTGCCATTAAACGACCCTTTACAACGGCAACCGGACATTACCAAAGCACGGGAAATTCTGGGTTGGGAACCTAAGATTGGTCGGGCAGAAGGAATGAAAATTACCTACGAATATTTTAAATCCCTTTCTTCGGAAGAATTACTTAAGGAAGATCACAAAGATTTTTCGAAGTACATAAATTAAGTCATGAAATGAGCACACCGTAATTGAAAAACAAATACAGAGGATGACCCATGTGGCTCGAACCAAGTGAACACTCGAAGCAATTACTTAACTTGTCCCGAGTTTTCGGGCTAACCAATAAAAAACAACAAATATCTAAATATGAAAAACAAAACCGGTAGATATTCCGCTTATATTCGGCCGTTTTCGTACGTTTTGGATTTGGCAATTATCAATTTATTTGCCTATCTATTTTTGTCGGAAGTGTTGTATTCGCTCTATTTTGCCGTTTTCATTTCGTTATCTTGGATCATTATTTCGCTGAATATTGGTTTTTATGAGGTGTATCGTTTTACAAAAGTAGTAGCCATTGGTAACCGAATTTTAAAACAATTTGCTTTGTTTACCATTGTTTGCTTTGCTTTTTTAGGTTTGTATGTTAAAAATTCTAATCCACAACAAACCCTTCAATATACGGCTCTTTCGCTTTTTGTTATTGCAAGTTTCAAATTGTTTATTTATTATTTCTTGCGAAAATACCGCACCTTGTATGGTGGGAATTTCAGAAAAGTGGTGCTTTTAGGAAGTCCAAAGCGGGTTGCACAATTAGCTGCTTTTTTTGAAGACAATCCCGATTATGGGTACCAATTGATCAAAACGTTTAATACCGATACAGATAAGAGGTTGGCAATTCAAGCCTGTTACGATTTTGTGAAACAAGAAAAAATCGACGAAATGTACTGTTCGTTATTTGATTTGACCAATCCACAAGTCAACGATCTTATTGACTTTGCCGATAACAACCTCAAAATCTTAAAATTTTTACCCGATAACAAAGAGTTTTTCGCTCGAAATTTAAAGCTGGATTATTACGGATACATTCCGATTTTATCGCTTCGTAACATTCCTCTGGACGACATTATTAATCAGGTTTTGAAACGCACGTTCGACATCGTATTTTCGTTAATTATTATCTTTTTTGTGTTGTCTTGGTTGATTCCCATATTGGCTATTTTTATAAAATCCGAATCGAAAGGACCGATTTTCTTCATGCAAATGCGAAATGGCTTGAACTACAAAGAATTCAATTGTTACAAATTTCGCTCCATGCGACTCAATGAAATTGCCGATTTAGAACAAGTTTCAAAAAACGATCCTCGCATTACGAAAATCGGGCGGTTCATGCGAAAAACCAGTATCGACGAATTGCCGCAGTTTTTTAATGTTTTTCTTGGCGAAATGTCCGTTGTAGGACCAAGGCCACACATGGTAAGCCACACCGAAATGTATGCTCGAAAAGTAGATAAATTTATGGTTCGTCATTTTATCAAACCAGGAATCACCGGACTTGCTCAAACCAATGGTTTTCGAGGCGAAGTAGAAAACGATCAAGACATTATTTACCGTGTAAAATACGATATTTTTTACATGGAAAACTGGTCGCTGCTACTCGATTTAAAGATTATTTTGATGACTTTGGTTAACGCCATCAAGGGCGAAGAAAAAGCGTACTAAAAAACTTTATTTTTCATTAAACCAATCATTTGATTGTCAAGATTGAAAATTTCTTGGGTTTTTGTAAAAATTTCTTTCTTCATTTTATCCAATTCTAACCTACTTAAATCAGAAATTGAAATCAGTTTTTTGTTTAATTCACCATAATCTCCTACGGTAATTACCCAGCCTATTTTATTTTCTTCAACAATTGTTGCACCTTCACCACCACCAAGGTAAAGTGTTGGAAAACCAAGCGAACTGTACTCAAAAATTTTAGACGGAACAGATCCATAAATTCTTGTTTTCAAGGGTACAATGGCAATATCTTGTGTTTTTAAAGTTTCATGCAACTCTTTTCGTCCCATCATTCCATGAAAAAATATCTTTTGTTGTTTTTGGTTGGAAATTAAGGTTTCTATTGCTTTTTTTTCGGCGCCATCACCAAATATATGTAGCTCAATATTCAAATGGTTCAAATCTATTTTTTGACACAATTCTAAAACACCTTGAGCAATTCCTAAAAGGCCTGCATAGAAAATTTTAATCGGTTGCTTTTCCTGTGTTTCCAATTCTATTTTCGAAATTTTATGGTCTGGAAAATTGCGGTACAAATGACATTCCTTTTCAGGAAACAAAGTGTGTATGTGCGAAATAATTTCATTCGACTGTCCTAAAATCAAACTCGATTTCTTGTATATAAAGCGTTCAAAAAACAGAGAACTCTTGTGTGAAAAAGAATTTTCTTTCAATGCATTTAATTCAATTGCAGCTAGAGGCCATAAATCGGAGACATTTAGAATTATTTTCTTTTTTTTCCAAGAAAGTACCAAAACTGCAATAAAGGAAAGTAATAAAGGAGGTGATTGAACAATCACTTTTTCAGGTGTTTTTTTAAAGAGCAAGTAAAAAAATAAACTCAATGTAAACGATAAAACAGAAACAATGCGAACCAATAAATTCGGACTAACACTTGGATAAATCCAAAGGCGTTTGACACTTATGTGTTCTCTATTTTCAGTCACCGAAAATTTTCCTTTGTATTCTGGAAATAAAATTCCTTTTGGATAATTTCCAAGCGGACAAACCACAGAAACGGTATAATTATTTTGTTTTAATTTTAAAGCCAATTGCTCAATTCTATTTGCAGCAGCGCCTTTTTCGGGTGGATAATAATTAGATACGATTAAAATTTCTTCCATTAACGATAAATTTACTAAATTTTTTGATGGTTTTTCAATAAAATAGCAATAATTCGTTCAGAACTTTTTCCGTCCCAAAGTTCAGGGATTCCTTTTTGAGGCAAACCATTTTTTAAGAATTTTGTAAATTCTAAAGTTAGATTTTCAATAGAAATTCCTACCAAATTATTGGTTCCAACTTCAATGGTTTCAGGTCTTTCAGTTGTAGTTCGCAAAGTAAAACAGGGAATTCCTAAAACTGTAGTTTCTTCTGAAATTCCTCCCGAATCTGTAATTACCGCAAAACTATTTTTAATCAAATACATAAAGTTCAAGTAACCTTGTGGTTCGACAAAATGAATATTTTTTAAATTTAAATTCGTTTCCCTTAAAATTGCTTTCGTTCTTGGATGTATAGGAAAAATTATTTTTCTCCCGCCAACCATTTTGTCAATTCCTTCTAATAAATCAATCAAAGATTTTTCTTCGTCTACATTGGAGGGACGATGCAAGGTTAAAATAATGTAATTTCCAATTTCTAAAGTACTTTCATGCCAAAAAGAAGGCGGAGAAATTCTATTCAAATTTTGATGCAATGTATCAATCATCACGTTTCCAACAAAATGAATAGCATCAGATTTAGCACCGTATTTTAAAAGATTTTTTCCAGCTAAGGTTGAGGTAGTAAAAAAAATATCGGTAATACTATCGGTTACAATTCGATTGATTTCTTCTGGCATCGTCATGTCACCCGAACGAATTCCGGCTTCTACATGAATTACTTTTATGTTCATTTTTTTGGACACAATTGCACAAGCCATAGTAGAATTTACGTCTCCTACAACTAAAACATAATCACAAGGATTTTGAATTAATTCTTTTTCAAAAGCAACCATTATGGCTGCGGTCTGTTCGGCTTGAGTTCCACTTTTGACTTCCAAATTGGCATTAGGAAAGGGAATATTCAATTCGTCAAAAAAAGTACCGCTCAAGTTTTTATCGTAATGTTGTCCTGTATGGACTAATCTGAAGGAGATATTTTCCCCTTCTGTTTGTTTGGATTTAATCGCTTTAATAATGGGTGCGATTTTAATGAAATTGGGTCTAGCTCCCGCTATTATTGTGATTTTCATGTTTTTTATTTTACTAAAGAAACAAATTGTTTTAACTTGCCGCTTTTTGACCGTTGTAAGAAGTCCTTTCGATCAAAAATTACGGTCAAATTAGGTTCCAAATATTCCGATATTGCTTGTTTAATTTTCTGCATTTGCATTTCATCGAGCGGTTCTAAGCTTACATATTCAATTTCAAAAACATCTATTTTTGTTTGTTTG
>NZ_JBIPPD010000196.1:0-6149 GCF_044368625.1 Flavobacterium sp.
CCGGGCGATTTTTTTCCGCTCGGTAAGAGGGCAATATCATTGGTACGGCCAATTAATTTTTTCAAAATTGGTTTTTTAATCGTGCTTTTTTCATCCAAAATTCCGATGTCGCCAATTTCGTAGCGAATAAATGGATGGGCTTTGTTGTATAAACTTGTTACAACAATTTTACCTTCTTTTCCGTACGGTAGAGGTTGATTTTGGTCATCCAAAATTTCTACATAAAGTGTTTCCGAATTCACTTGCCATTCGCTTTCTTCCGCGATACTTCGGGATTGAAACGCAATCAAATCCAATTCAGACGCTCCATATTCGTTTACAATTGGAACTCCAAGTTGTTTTTCTAATAGTATTTTATCATCCTCAAAAAGCATTTCGGAGGTAACCACACAGACTTTCAATGTCGGGCAAATCGTTGTTAATACAATTTTTTTTTGTTGTAAAAATTGGGCAAACAAAACGATGGAACTTGTATAACCATTGATGTAATCAAATTTTCTTTTTCTGAATTCGTTTAGAAAGCCCTCCAAAACGGTATCAGATAAATCAAAAATCGAAAATCGAAATCGGTTACTCAAAAAATCCTTGAAACGTTCTTTTCTGTTGCCTATAAAGTCCAGTGGTATTCCATAAAAACGAGCTTGGTAAGATGCGTTGAAATCGATTCCAAACCGTCCAAATTTATGGATATTATTCGCCCAAGTCATGGCGTGCGAAAACGTATCTTTTGCAAAAACAAAAGGATGACCGCTTGATCCGGAGGTTTTATTCACGTAAACATCTTTTACAGAAAATCCATAGGATAGCCTTTCAGACAGAGGCTTCTGAAACTCGCTCTTGGTCATTACGGGTAAATCGTTCCAAGATTTAAGGGTAATTGTGCCAACCCTTTTTTGATAAGAGGAATTGTTTTTTAAATGATAGTTTACTATTTCCCACTTTTTCTGCTCCATAAATGCTTGATAATCCTCTGCCGAAACATTACGAATTTCAGCAAGTAGCTTTTGGGCTTCCTTCATCGGAAAACCAGCTAATTTAAGAGAAAGGTCAAAAAGTTTCATGAAAATAAAGATTTAATCAAAAATACATATTGCAGTTGGTAAAGTGAATCATTTGAATATTAATTTAAATTTATTATTATTTCATTTCAAAACAAACTATTTTTGTTCAACAACTCAAATCACACACAAAATGACAATTTTATTATTAGGATCCGGCGGAAGAGAACATGCAATGGCTTGGAAAATGGTACAGAGTACGCTTTGTCAAAAACTTTTTGTAGCACCAGGAAATGCCGGAACCGAAAGGATTGCCGTAAATGTAGCCATTTCCCCCACTGATTTTGGTGAAATTAAAAAGTTAGTGATTGCCGAAAAAATTGATATGGTAGTTGTAGGTCCAGAAGACCCATTGGTTTTGGGTATTTTTGATTTTTTTGCTGAAGATGAATTTTTGAAAAACATTCCCGTAATCGGACCATCGAAATTGGGTGCAAAATTGGAAGGAAGTAAAGAATTTGCGAAAGAATTTTTACTCAAGCACCGCATTCCCACAGCAGCTTATCACAGTTTTACCAAAGATACCATCGAAAAAGGTTTTCACTTTTTAGAAAGTTTGAAACCGCCTTATGTTTTAAAAGCAGACGGTTTAGCCGCCGGAAAAGGTGTTTTAATACTCAACGATTTGGATGAAGCAAAGTTTGAATTGAGTAATATGTTGCTAAATGACAAATTTGGAATCGCAGGTTCAAAAGTGGTTATCGAAGAATTTCTAGACGGAATCGAATTGAGCTGCTTTGTTTTAACCGATGGAAAAAATTACAAAGTTTTGCCTACCGCAAAAGATTACAAGCGCATTGGAGAGGGCAATACTGGATTGAATACCGGAGGAATGGCTGCTGTTTCTCCCGTGCCATTTGCAACGCCCGAACTACTCGAAAAAATAGAAAATCGAATTATCAAACCTACCATTGACGGATTGCACCACGACAAAATCATGTACAAAGGGTTTGTGTTTATCGGATTGATCATTGTGGATAACGATCCTTACGTAATTGAATACAATGTTCGAATGGGCGATCCAGAAACAGAAGTTGTGATTCCGAGACTAAAAACGGATTTAGTAGCCTTGTTTAAAGCCGTTGCAGAAGAAAAGCTGGACGAAATTACACTCGAAATCGACCAAAGGTCGGCAACCACAATTATGATGGTTTCGGGCGGATATCCCGAAGCTTATGAGAAAGGAAAAGTGATTTCAGGAATTGAAAATGTTATTGATTCTGTTGTTTTTCATGCAGGAACAAAATCAGAAAACGGTCAGATTTTGAGTAATGGAGGTCGCGTTTTGACCGTAACTTCGTTTGGAAACGACCACCACGAGGCCATAAAAAAATCGTATCAAAATATAAATAACTTACATTTTGATACGATGTATTTTAGAAAAGATATCGGTTTTGATCTTTAAAAAAAGATGTTTTAGTTAAATTCCTTCTTTAATTTAAAGAGGGAATTTGTCTCTTATTTAAAAAAAGAATGTGCCGTAGTATCTTGGTATTCGTCGTTGTTTGCTTTGTGTTCTTTCAATTGTAGTATCCAATACACCATTGCTGACGCACAAATAGCCATAAAAATCCAGTTTAATATATTGGCACCGAACCAGCTTGTTAACTCAAGAGATCTTAAAAAATCCATTGGTACAAAAAGAAAATCAACAAAAAGAGACTGTATTCCTTCAAAAAATGCTTTCATTTTAGTCAAGTATTATATTTACATTTGCAAAAGTATAAAATATCCCCATGATTACAACAATTTTTAGCAAATCAAGACCATTTAATTATATAATGGTCACTTTGATGCTAATCCTTTTCTTTTTTCTATATCAATTTAAGAATGCCGATTGGTTGCAATCGCTAGAATCTGTTGGGAAAAAGGCAATTTTGTTGGGTTTGTTGATTGCTTCTTTGTTTATCTCTAATTTTATTACAAAGAAAAATGGATTGAGCAAGGACAACACCTATCCGTTTTTATTTTTCTTTAGTTTCCTCATCTTATTCCCGACAACGTTGGGGAATTCGAATTTAATTGTTTCCAACTTTTTTATTCTTTTGGCACTTAGGAGACTCATTTCGTTGCAATCGCTAGTTACTCCAAAAGAAAAAATTTTTGATGCTTCGATGTGGATTTTTATTGCCGCATTATTTCATTTTTGGAGCATTTTGTTCATAGGACTGGTTTTTGTTTCAATTGCCTTACACGTGGCACGGGATTATCGAAATTGGATTTTACCATACATTGCTTTTTTTACCACAGCTACTTTGTGCACTGTTTTCATACTTATGTACGACTCTTCCCTTTTGGATCGCCTACTAGAAGGAGTATATACGAGTTTCAATTTTAACTATTTTACCAATAAGTTTCAAAACATCGCAATTTCGATTTATGCTGCAATTACAGCCTTGTTTTTATTTTCCCAAATTGTAGCGTTTCCAAGTAAGCCGTTGGTGCATCATAATTCGTACAAGAAAATCATCTTGGCTTTTTTTATCGGATTTATTATTTATGTAATTTCACCAGCTAAAAACAACAGTATTTTAATTTACACTTTTATGCCTTTAGCAGTTATGGCTACTAGTTATTTTGAGGGAGCCAAAATAAAATGGAGCCAAGAAGTTACGGCTATAATTGTTATTGGATTGAGTTTTTTGTCGTTTTTTATGCAATTATAATTTACGACCGTAAGCTAAATCGCCTGCATCTCCTAAACCTGGAACAATGTAATTTTTTTCATTTAATTTTTCATCCAAAGTAGCAACCCATAAATGACAATAATCGGGTAAATGCTTTTTCAAATATTCAATTCCTTCCGGAACGGCAATGATTACGGCAATGTGAATTTCTTTTGGTTGTTCTTTTTCAATCAATTTATTAAAAACCGCCACCATTGATTGTCCAGTAGCCAACATCGGGTCGATTAAAAGCAATGTTTTATTGGCAATAGCTGGAACGGCTTGGTATTCTACTTTTATATCAAATGCATCATCGTTATTGTAATGATGTCTGTAGGCCGAAACAAATCCATTTTCCACATTATCAAAGTAATTCAGAAACCCCAAATGCAGCGACAATCCAGCTCGTAAGATAGAGCACAAAACCAATTCATCTTTTATTTCAGTGGTCTTTTTAATTCCAAGCGGTGTTTGGATTTCTATATTTCGGTAGTTCAAATTTTTACTCATTTCATAGGCCATAATTTCGCCTATTCGTTCGATATTTCGCCGAAAACGCATACTATCGTTTTGAACGTTTACATTTCTAATTTGTCCAAGAAAATGATTCAAGACGCTATTGTTTTCTGATAAGTAATGAATTTGCATATAGAATTATGAATTATGAATTATGAATTATGTATTTTATCTTAAACCTTAAACCTTTTAGTCTTTTGCCAAAATTTTTTCCAAATGTAAATGTATAAAAAGTATATTTGTCTTTCTAAATTTAAAAGTATGTTTTCGAAGCTCGCTTATTCCGTTTTTGAACAAAGTATACATGATTATCATCAATTTGATAATGTAGATCAACCCATCAATAATCCGTTTCCGAAAGAAAAATTCGAACATTTGTTGTATTTCAAAAACTGGATTGATACCGTTCAGTGGCACTTTGAAGATATTATTCGCGACCCAAATATCGACCCAGTGGCGGCTCTAAAATTAAAGCGAAGAATCGATGCTTCCAATCAAGAACGTACGGATATGGTGGAATATATTGACAGTTATTTCTTGCAAAAATTTGCTTCGGTACATGTAAAAGAAAACGCAAAAATCAACTCTGAAAGTCCCGCTTGGGCTTTTGATCGATTGTCAATTTTAGCTTTGAAAATTTACCACATGCAAGAAGAAGCCAATCGTGTCGAAGCTTCTCAAGAGCATAGAGATAAATGTCAAGAAAAATTGAACATTCTTTTGGAGCAGCGAAGCGATTTGTCTTCAGCAATTGACGATTTATTGCATGACATCGAAAATGGCGACAAATTCATGAAAGTTTACAAACAAATGAAAATGTACAACGACGACGATTTGAATCCAGTATTGTATCAGAACAAGAAGTAATTTTTTGTAAATAAGTTTTGCAACTAAATAAACATCATTAATTCAATGAGTGGTGGAATAAAATTTGATTATAAATTTGCAATTTCACAATTAGTTGTTACATTTGCACTCATAACGCCACCCTGTAGTCTCTGTACTGCAGATCTGCTCCTTCTGGGAGCTTTTTTTTTATAGCTATGGCACAACAATCAACACCACCGAAGAAAGTTATTTTTTACTTTGACGGCTTTAATTTTTACTACGGATTCAAATCTTACACTTCAATAAAAAGTGATTGGAAAGACTATTATTGGTTAGATTTCGGCAAATTTTGTTCACAATTTGTATTTGAGCATGATAATCAAGTGCTGCAAAAAGTCAAGTGTTTTACTGCACCACCCAAAAATATTCAGAAAAGAAGTAAACAAAGTGCCTTGTTTTCAGCAAATAAAATTATCAACGGAGAACTTTTTGAAGTTATAAATGGTCATTATGCAGATAAGTACTTAAACTGTCTTGCAAAATGTAAACAACAATTTGTTGTTCCTGAAGAAAAATGTACGGACGTAAATATTGCATTAGCCATGGTTAATGATTGCATTGAAGGAAATGTTGACATTATTACTTTAATTACAGCAGATAGTGATCAAGTATCGACCATAAAATATATTCAAAGTAAATTTCCAAACATTAAGATTAGGGTTTATTTTCCTCCAAATCGAAAGTCCAATGAAATTAGAGGTCTTATGGGTAAAGTTGTTTTTTTAGAAAATCATGAGGACAAGTTTAGCAATGCTAAGATGGCAACAATAGTAAAGGGAGTTTCAAAAACGTATACTCGACCCGAGAATTGGAAGAAATAATGGAACATTTGTTTTTACTATTTCAAACTCATTTCGCATTCAGAAATAAAAAAAGTAAATGGCCAAAGAATGGCCAAAAAATTGTTTAAATCCCCTTATTTTTGTTATCAACATTTCGTAAATGATTGATTAATAAAGACTTAATAAATAATTAAATGGCCAAAAAAAAGCCAAAAAAGAGCCACATTTCACCACATTTT
>NZ_JBIPPD010000375.1:0-3573 GCF_044368625.1 Flavobacterium sp.
AGTGGGCAAATGATAATCAATTCGGAGGAGGTGGATTTGCCGCTAAAGGCGGCGCTCTCACGGTCAACATCGGCGGCAACGCCACGCCCGATACCCTCACCGTGGGTAGTGACTACTTCCTGCGGAGCGCAACTCAGGAGCTCAATTTTGGCAGCAGCGCCTCCACTCATGCCGTGACGTTGCAGAACGGCATAGCCATCAACGGCATTGAGCTCAGGGTTAAGGTCTCTGCCAACAGCGCCCTCTTCAGCGGCGTACTCTCGGGCAATGCCAGCTCCGGCCTCAAAAAGCTTGGTGCGGGCACACTCAGTCTCGACGCCGCTAATACGTTTTCAGGTACTACCAATGTGAGTGCTGGCATTCTCACTTTGACCAACGCGCTCGCGCTCCAAAACAGTGCGATCGACGCGACCAACAGTGTCACGGGTTCTAGCACGGCGGGCCTGGTGCTTTCCGGCGTCACCGCACCGACCATCGGCGGCTTAACCGGCACCAAGGCGCTATCCACTTTGTTTAATACTACGACCGGGGGCTACGGTTCGGTCACGAGTTTGACCCTGAATCCCGGCACCAGCTCGACGTTGAGTTATTCGGGTGTGATTGCCAATGGTGCCGCAGGTATGAGCCTCACCAAAACCGGTTTAGGCAGCCAAACCCTAACGGGTACCAACACTTACACCGGCGGCACCAACCTTTCGGCGGGTACGCTTAACTTCGGCACCGGTGGCCTGGGCACGGCGGGGGCGGTCACGTTTACCGGGAGTTCCACTTTGCAGTACGGTTCGTCCACCACGACCGACCTGTCATCGCGCTTGGTTATCAACAACGGCGTCACGGGTACCGTCGATACCAATGGCAATGACGTCACTTTTGCCACCGGCATCGGGGCGTCCGGCAGCGGTGCGCTCACGAAAGCCGGCACCGGCACGCTCAGTCTCAACGCGGCCAACACCTACACGGGGCTCACCACCGTGAACGCGGGTACGCTCGCAGTTGGCAGCGGCGGTAGTTTGGCGAGCGGCAATTCGCTCACCCTCGGCGCGAGCGGTACGGCCACTTTCGCCAACGCCGGCCAAACCCTCGGCACACTGACCAACGGCGGGACGCTTAACTTGGGCGCTTCGACCACGCTCACCGTGAGCGACGGCACCAGCTCCGGAGTGATCTCGGGTACCGGCGGCAGCCTGACCAAGGCCAGTGCGGGCACACTGACTCTCAGCGGTGCCAACAGTTTTACCGGAGCGACTACGGTTTCGGCGGGTGTTTTAAACATCCAAAACTCCACCGCGCTCGGCACCACCGCTGCCGGCACCACAGTGGCCTCCGGTGCCGCCTTGCAGTTGCAAGGCGACATCAATGTGGGCGCCGAGGCCCTCACCCTCAGCGGCACCGGCGTGAGCAACGACGGTGCGCTGCGCAATATATCGGGCACCAATACCTACGCCGGTTTGGTCACCCTTGGCGGGTCAACGCTGATAAATTCCGACGCCGGGACGCTTACCTTGAGCAACACCGGCACGATTACCGGCGCTGGGTTTAACCTCACGTTGGGCGGTGCCGGTGATATTACCGTAATGAGTAATATTGGTAGCGACATCGGTAACTTAATTATAAACGGCACCGGCTCCGTTTTGTTGGCCGGTGGCAACACGTTTACCGGCACCACCACGTTTAACACCGGCACCTTGGTGGTTGGCAGCGCCGCCGGGGGGAACTGGGCGGGAAATATCACGGTTGCAGGCTCCGGCACGCTCAAAGGTCGCGGCGACATCAGCGGTGCGGTGGTTGTCGACACAACCGGCACCTACAGCCCGGGTAACTCGCCCGCGATCCAGAACATCGGCTCACTCACCGTGAACTCCGGCAGCTTAGTCACGATCGAACTCGACGGCGCCACCGCCGGCAACGGGGCCGGTTTCCACGATAAAATCGTTTCCGCCGGTGCAGTTACGCTCAATGGCGGCACGCTTAACGGATCGACGATTTTTAGTGGATCGAGCGGCTACCTGCCGACCATCGGCGCCGTTCATGCGGTGATCACCGGCAGCGCAGTTACGGGCACGTTTGCGGCGTATGATTTCGCCTCCGCAAACTTGCCCGAGGGCATCACTTTTCTAACCGAATACACCGCCACGGCGGTCAACCTTTACGCCGTCCCGACGGACTACGCTTCCGCCGTGGTCGGCCTCAACGCCAACCAAATTCAAATCGGTGCGGCCCTCCAATCCCTGCGGAATCCCAGCCTCCCGTTCGAGCTCGATCAGCGCACCACCCTCGACGCACGCGGGATTTTGTTTAACGGCCTCAAAGCCAAAGACGCCGCCGGCCTGCGCACCGCCTACGACCAGCTCACCCCGGAAAAACTCACTGCACTGGCCGCCACCACCTTCCAGTCCGCCTCGATCCTCAACTCCAACCTCCAACAACGCAGCGCGGAACTGCGCCGTTTCGGCCCCGCCTCGGTCAGTCTCAACGGTGTGGCCACCCCCGCCGCCACCGAAGATTACCGCATGGAAACGGTGATTGAGGACGGTGTGCAGTATCAAATCGCCACGGCAAAACCCCAAAAACGCTTCGGTTACTTTGCCAGTGCCACGGGTGCGTTTGCCGCAGTCGATGGTTCGGCCGAGCGGTTAGGTTCCTTCACGCAGACCGGTGCGGCCACCGCAGGGGTGGATTACGCGGTGAATGAGTACCAGTCCGTGGGGCTGGTGGTGAGTCAGGCGTATGCCGACACCGATTTTTCGTCCAACAATGGCAGCGCCCGCACCGCGACCAGCCGGTTGGGTGTTTTTTACGATTACCACAACAACGGGTTTTTTGTTACGACCTCAGTGTCGGCGGGCTTTTCGAATTATGATAGTAAACGTGAAATCGCTTTCTTAAATCAAACCGCCAGCGGTGAAACCCAAGGCCTTAGTTACGGCGGCCTGTTGGCCACCGGTTACGATTTTAAAGTCGGCGACTATATAATCGGGGCCACCGCCTCGTTGGCGTATGATCATGCGCAAATCGACGGCTTTGATGAGACCGGTTCTATTGCAGATTTGAAGGTGGCGCGGCAGAACGCGGATTCACTGGTGACCACGCTCGGATTTCATGTGAGTCGGCCCTTCATGTGGAAGCGCATCGGCTGGGTTCCGGATGTGAGCCTGGGGGTGAGCCGCCAGCATTATAATCCCGAGGCTATCCGTGCGCAGTTCGCCATTGGCGGGGGAAATTTTAAGGTCCAGCCGCAAGCGGGAGGCGGTGAGTCATTCAACCCAGGGGCGAGTCTTTCGGCGCTGTTGCCCAACGGCTGGTCGGTGCGTTTGGGCTACGACGCGATTCTCAATCCGCAGTACGCCGAGCACCGGATTAACCTGAGTGTGAACGCCGGGTTTTAGCTTAAAGTCTGAAACTCGAAGTTAAACCCGAACTTCGAAGCCGAGCATCGCGATCTGGCGTAACCTGCTGGGCACCTGAATGTTTATTCTCCAGCTCGGTAGAAGTTTAATAAACCTGCTTAAGAAGTTCGGAATTATGCCGTTATTATCCCCAGCGGCCGATCTACGTTGAAAAAGCCACCCCTTG
>NZ_JBIPPD010000079.1:0-12803 GCF_044368625.1 Flavobacterium sp.
ATAAGATCTCAACCGCAATTAGAATTCAGTTCTGACTTATTTTCAGCATAAAGTTGAAATATTGACCTGTTTATAGGCAGTTACAATGCTTATTTCTAAAATCGTCAAAACTTTCGGATAGCAATGTAAAAAATGGTACAACCAAAAATAAAAAGCAGCAATATTATTGCAAAAAGTGTGGTAATAGATTTACAGCGAATTACACGTACCAAGCTTGTAAGTCCCATCCCGGTACTTAAAACGGCTGCTGAAAGAAGGGTTTTTTTTATTTCAGGGAATTTGTAACGCTAACAAATTGAGGAGTCAAACTTTTATAGGTTTGGTCGGAGACTTGCCAATGCATACACGAGATTAAAAATTTCGCAAAGCAGGTTGTTCTTGTTCTAAATTCAGGATAACGCAGTTTCATTTCATAAACAAATGAGAGTAAGTGGATTCTTAAAATAATTGACTAATTTTGAGAAAAATTAAAATGAAAAACATAACGACAATTTTATTTTTATTGCTTTTGAATTTCGCTTTTGCGCAAAAAAGTGTTGTGGCCACTGGCGGAAATGCAACAGGAACTGGCGGTACTGCAAGTTTTTCGGTGGGTCAAATTTCGTACAAAAGTCCAACGGGAAATACCGTTAGCGACGGTGTACAGCAACCTTTTGAAATTCAAAATCTTGGAACATCTGATTTTGAAGCCATTCAATTAGAAATGATTGTGTATCCAAATCCAACGGATGGCGCATTAGTACTTAAAATTGCGGATAACAATTTGCAAGACCTTGCCTATCAACTATTTGACGTTACAGGAAAAAATCTACTTTTACAAAACATACATCAGACTGAAACAGCTGTTTCATTGAAAAATTTTAATAAAGGGATTTATTTTTTAGCCGTTTTAATGCAAAATAAGCCGATTAAAAATTTTAAAATCATCAAAAACTAAATGAAAAAAAAACTAACTATTTTATGTACACTACTCACATTAGCATTTAGTACAAATTCTTTTGGGCAAATACCTCAAAGAATGAGCTACCAATCCGTTATTAGAAATGCCGAAGGTAACTTGGTTGTCAATGCGGCAATTGGTATTCAAATTAGTATTTTGAAAGACACGCCAACTGGACAAGCGGTTTATGTTGAAACAATGAACAATACTACCAATGAAAACGGACTTTTGAGTCTTGAAATTGGTGGTGGAACACCCGTTTTAGGGAGTTTTTCTCAAATTAATTGGGCAACGGGAACCTATTTTGTAAAAACAGAAACCGACCCAACCGGTGGAACCAATTATACGATTGTGGGCACCGGACAACTCTTGAGCGTGCCGTATGCCTTGTATGCTGGAAGTAGCAAAAACATCGGAAAAACCACTATTATTTTAACCGACGAAATTACCAATGAAGAAGCAGCGGCTGTAATTGCAGCACAAGCTGGGCCTAATACAGAAAATGTCATCATCAGTGGCACCAATCAATTGACCACATTGGATTTGAGTGTTTTGACGAGTTTGATAACGCTTGATATAAGTGATAATCCAAACCTGACCTCCGTCCTTTTAAGTAATGTGTCAAAAATACATAAAGAGGTTACTGTTGACGGAAATCCTCAATTGGCCACTATCAATTTGGATGCATTGACAATCGTTCCAAAGAAAATGCGTATTACTGGAAATGGTATTACGACCTTAAACTTGCCCTTAGTTACAAAGGTTGCTGTGTTTTCGGATTTCGTTATTTCAAGCAATCCAAGTTTAATCAATATCAATATGCCGATATTACAATCGATGGGTGAAAACGCTACACTTACCGTTAGTGAAAACATTCAATTGAGCTCTTTGTCTGCTCCAATTTTGCAAAATGGCTCCGTTTTTCAGATTTCTGAAAATAGCAATTTACAAACCATCAATTTTGGTTCGCTAACTCAAGTCCAAGGCATTAATTTAGCAAATAATAAGCTTATTGCACTATCATTTCCAAACTTAGCGTCTGGAGCCATTTCCATTTCGGATAGCCATACAACATCCATCGAAATGCCTTTATTGTCCCAGCCCACAGCGCTCGAAATATCCAATACCAATGTAACCGCATTGTCATTTCCAGCCGTAACCTCCTGCGATGGTATTTACATCGAAGAAAATGCATTGTTAACTTCTGTCAATTTATCTTCTTTAGTAACAGCTGCGGCAACTATTCGCTTGATATCCAATCCTTTGTTGACCTCAATTAACCTAACCGCGTTAGCCGTCCTAAATCCACAGAATCTGAATTACAGCTATTATTTTGATTGTTCTGATAATGCATTGCCTGAAAATCAAATCAACACTTTACTGAATAAATTAACTACAGTAAATCCAAATCCAGGAAAAACAATTGATTTATCAAGTCAAAACCCACTTGCACCGCCAACGGGTCAAGGATTGATAGACAAGCAAACACTTATTACTAATGGTTTTGAGGTGGTTACTGATTAAGTTTCTTTT
The DNA here is from genome assembly GCF_044368625.1 of Flavobacterium sp. Lineage (GTDB taxonomy): Bacteria > Bacteroidota > Bacteroidia > Flavobacteriales > Flavobacteriaceae > Flavobacterium. The sequence continues at coordinate 2,474 of NZ_JBIPPD010000079.1, forward strand.
TAAAATGAGCGCTGCAAAATTTCAGGCGCTTCTTGCAGATTCACATCGGAAAAAAAATTTTACCGCAAATGTGCAAATTTGTTTTCAGTTAATTTGCGCATTTGCGGTTACCAGTAATTGATAGTTCGGATGAAAATTTAAACATCCAATTTCATCAAAATGCTCACCGCGTTTCCTCCAAAACCTACCGAGTTGATCAAAACGGTTTTTATGGGCCTGGTTTGCACTTGTTGTTCTACAAAAGGAACTCCGATAAATTGATTGTGTTGCATCATCAAAAGGCCCAATTCCATGTTCAATAAACCCGAAGAAGCAAAGGTATGACCGGTTTTCCACTTGTTGGTGGTAAGCAGCGGCAGGCTTTCGCCAAAAACATGCTGGATGGCTTTGTACTCCGAAGTATCGCCTTTGATCGTTCCCGGAGCATGCATCACGATGGCGTCAACCTTTTCGGGAGCGGTATTTTTCAACGCCATTTTCATCGATTTTTTGAAACATTCGGCTTCGGCAGAAACGGAAACGGAGTGTTGCAAAATTTCGGTGGCGTAACCTATTCCCGTGATATACGCCAAGGCATTGGTTTTTTTTCCCAGTTCCAAACAAACGGCTGCGGCACCTTCGCCCAAAACCATACTGTTTTTAGTTTTGGTGAAATCGAAAGCGCGACACGGAAAATCGGTGGGCGATTTGGAAGCATAAATTTTCATCGCTTTCATCTGTGCAATCGTAAACGGCGTCAAAGGTGCTTCGCTACCACCCACTATAAATGCATCCGCCATACCGGCCCGAAGCCATGCAATGCCGTTTAAAACTGCATGCAATCCTGTAGAACACGTAATGGAATGGGATAATTCCGGTCCAACAGATTGTAAATCGTGGGCAACCCATGACGAGATGTTTCCGAGCGTTGTGCTTGGAGAAGCTAGTGTTTGGGCTTTTCCGGTTTCTAAAAATTCTTGAAAATGCGATTCAAATAAAGTGGTTGCGCCACGAGACGAGCCAAAATTGATTCCGAAATCGGATTTGTCTTGCCAATTGGCTTGCTTTACCGCTTGGCGCGAAGTCCAAATGGCCATTAAAACCGAAGGATCGAGTGACTTGTATTTACTATCGCTGTTGCGAATTTCGGCGATGAGTTGGCTTGCTTGTAGTGAAAGTGGCGCGGCAAATTCTACTGCGTTTCCAAAGGATTGCAGTTGCAAAAAATGATTGGGTTGCAGGTAATTGTTCCAGACTTCGGTGGAATTTTTTCCTAGTGATGAAAGGCTGGAAAGAGCGGTTATAGCAATGGGTTCTTGCAACATAAAAATGGTCTGGTGATACGTAAATTCCTAGCCCAGATAGAAGTGGAAATCCTTAAGGTTCCGGTCCCGACACTTCGGGAGGAACCTTAAGATTGTAACGAATAGCTGGATTAAGCTCCAAAATTAAACTATTTCAATGGCTTCTTCAATGATTGAGTAGACTTTTTGTAACTGGCTGTCAGTGATGATGTAGGGCGGTAAAATGTAGACAATGTTTCCCACGGGACGTAAAATAACGCCTTTGCTGATGAAAAAGTTATAGAGTTTGTTTCGCATCGTGCCGTAGTAACTTTCGGTATTTTCGGATTTGATTTCGAGGGCAAAAATGACGCCCATCACTCTGGTGGTTTTGACTTTTGGATGGTTTTGAACCCGTTCTTGAAAAGCCAAATGCTGCTTGTTGATCCGAATGATATTGTCTTGTATTTCGGGTTGTTCGAGCAGTTCCATACTGGCCAATGCGGCGGCACAACCCGTTGGATTGGCGGTAAATGTGTGTCCGTGAAACAAGGCTTTATTGATGTCGTTGTCGTAAAAAGCGTCGAACAATTCTTGGGTAAAAGTAGTTAAGGCCATCGGAATGGTGCCAGCGGTCAAGGCTTTAGAGAGGCACATCATGTCGGGTTGCTTGGTCAAATAATCGCAGGCAAAATTTTTACCGGTTTTGCCAAAGCCTGTCATTACTTCGTCGGCAATGGTAAGGACGTTGTTTTGTTGGCAAATTTCGATCAGTTGGTCTAACGATGCTGCCGAATACATGACCATTCCAGCGGCGCCTTGAACGAGCGGCTCGAAAATAAAAGCGGCACAAGGCTTGGATTGTATTGCGTTTTGCAAGGCAATATAACTTGCTTCTTCGTTTCCAGGTGTTGGAACGGGAATGCGAATGACATCGACAAACATTCCTTCAAAAGCTTGGGTATACAGCGAAATACCACTGGCTGCCATTGCGGCAAATGTGTCGCCATGAAAGGCATCTTCGAAAGAAACTAGGGTTGTACGCTTTTCGCCTTTGTTGAAAAAATACTGCAAGGCGACTTTAATCGCAACTTCCACAGCTGTCGAGCCATTGTCGGAAAAAAAGAGTTTTTTTTGATTGGAAGGCAAGATGGGAAGCAATTTTTCGGCTACTTTTACGGCAGGTTCGTGTGTAAAACCACCAAAAAGAACGTGTTCCAGCGTAGTTAATTGTTTGTAAATAGCATCGGCTACAAAAGTGTTGGAGTGTCCGAATGGGTTAACCCACCACGAGGCGATGGCGTCGATGTATTCCTTGCCGTTTTCGTCCCAAAGTAATGCGTCTTTCCCTCTTGCAATTCCGATAATTGGTGCTGCGGTTTTGTGTTGGGTGTACGGATGCCAAAGGTGTTGGCGGTCTCTTTCTGATAAATTCATGCTGCAAAGATACAAAGAGACTAAAGGAATAAAAACGGAAAATCAAATCAATTAAAAATTTCTGATAGGGTAAAATCCAATTGTGGAAACAGCGGACTTTTAACGATGCTTTCTTCAATTAATGGTTTCTGTCCTTCGAAAATACCGTTTTTGAGTACGTAAACGAGCATGGTTTTGTCGTCTGGATTGATCATCCAATATTCTAAAACGCCTGCTTCTTGGTACAAATCATATTTATAAGTCATTTCTTTTTTGGAATTTCCGGGAGAAAGAATTTCAACAATCAAGTCTGGAGCGCCAATAGCACCTCGAGCATCTAATTTAGCTTCATCGCAAACCACACACAAATCAGGTTGAACTACGGTGTACACGTCACTGTCTTTTTTAGATTTCTTCGAGTCTAATAAACGAACATCAAATGGAGCCACGAAAAGATTGCAAGAATGATTTTTAAATTTGTTACCTAAAATAATAGTTAAGTCCCTTGAAACTTTTTGATGATACATACTTGGTGCTGGACTCATTTTAAATATTTTGCCCCTGAACAATTCCAATCGGTCTTGAAACATCCAAGTCAAATAATCCGCATAGGAATAAGTTTTGTTTAAATCTAATTCATTGATATCGGTAATCATAACGTTTTATTTTACACAAATTTAATGAAAATGCTTGGATTTTGAGAAAGAGTTTAAAAATTGAAAGTTTGACAAGATTATACACCCGAGGCCCGATAATTATCGGAACGAACAGAAGAAGTAAATTTTGATAGATTTTATTTCATTTTATTACACGAATTCCGACTAAAGTCGGAAGAATGCTTTAACACAATGCGACCACGGTTTAACCGTGGTATAAAAATGCATGCAAATTAAAGTTGCTGTAAATTTTCGCGCCACAAATCGGCGTATTCGTTGATAACGTTGGAATCGATGTACGGCTCTGGTTCCAGTCTTCCGATGTATTTTACGTTGGTTTTGCTCAAAATGACGGATTCGGTTGCTTCGTTTTTTTGTCCGTTAAAAATAATTCCAGCTACTTGGATGTTTAAGTTTTTTAAAGCTTCAAGGGTGAGTAAAGTATGATTGATGCTTCCTAAATAATGACGGGACACTACGATTACTTTATAGTCGGGACGAATCAAATCAGCAATCGTTTCTTTGTCATTAATAGGTACAAAAAGTCCGCCCGCTCCTTCAATTACCAAATGGTTTTTAGTTTTTGGTTCTGTTATTTTTTGAATATCGATTGTGACTCCATCAATTGTTGCTGCATAATGCGGACTAGCCGGCGTATTTAGGGCATAGCTGTTTTCGAAAAATGTAGTTTTATCGTTAGAAACGAAGGCTTTTACTTTATGAGTATCCGAATGATCCAAATCACCTGCTTGAATGGGTTTCCAGTAATCGGCTTCTAAGGCTTGTGTGACGATAGCGGAGACCACGGTTTTTCCAACGTCGGTGCCAATTCCTGTAATAAATAGTTTCATTTTTTTAGGGTTGCGGTTTGTGAGTTATGGGTTGAAAGTAGGGTGGGATTCCCGACAAACAAATTTATTTATTTTATTCTAGAAAAATCAAAGTTTGTTGCGAATGCGGTAAAATTTATGGATAGCATTTTTTTCAGAAAATCATTTTTGAAAGTGTTTTTAAAAGTGCCTCGATTTCTGCTTCTGTATTGTAATTGTGTAAACAAATTCGCAAGCGTTCTTGTCCTTCGGGAACAGTGGGCGAGAGAATGGCTTTTACATCAAAACCTGCTGTTTGCAAATCATTGGCTATTGTTTTTACCTTTTCATTTCCAGGAATTATCGCACATTGAATGGCTGATTTGCTTTTTACAAAAAGGGGTTTCAATCCCAATAATTGCTTTTGCTGGTTGAAGGTGTTGATGTTGTTTCGCAGTTGATCGCGACTTTCGCGGTTTTCGTACAACTGTTTGTAGGCCACTTGAATTGTGGCAACTGCATGAGGCGAAAGTCCCGTGGTGTAAATCAAACTTCGGGCAAAGTTGACCAAGTAGGATTTCAATTCGGCACTTCCTAGAATTACCGCGCCATGGCAACCCAAACCTTTTCCGAAAGTGATGATTCTCGCAAAAACATCTTTTTGTACATCCAATAGTTGAATTAAACCTGATCCCTGATTTCCAAAAACCCCCAAAGCGTGCGCTTCGTCTACTATGAAGTAAGCATTATTTTGTTTGCAAATTTTTGTTAGTTCTAAAATTGGAGGTGTGTCTCCGTCCATAGAAAAAACAGATTCGGTAACTACATAAATTTCCGAATTGGTTTTGAACTTTACTTTTTGAATCAATCGCTCCAAATCCTCTACCTCGTTGTGTTTGAATTTGTAGGCTGTGGCATTGGACAGGAGGATGCCGTCTCTAATCGACGCGTGAATTAGTTCGTCATACAAAATATAATCGCCTTTTAGCGGTACCGCACTAAAAAAACCCACATTGGCATCATAACCCGAATTAAACAATAATGCACATTCGGCATCGTGAAAAGCGGCAATATGGCTCTCGGTTTCGTTGTATAAGCTGTGGTTTCCAGTTAATAAACGAGATCCTGTAGCTCCATTTTGGTGCATGTTCCTGCTGTTTAAAAAAGTGTGTACTTCGTCAAAAATGATTTTCGACTGTGCAAAACCCAGATAATCATTTGACGAAAAATCAGTGTGACCTGAATTATTTCCCAGTTGTCGCAAAGCGTTATTTTGGGTTCTTTTATTTAGTTTTTCGGTTAACTTGTCAGGAAAATTCATGGAGTAAATTTAAGTATTAGTAATGAGATGGAGAACTATCTTGTAAAAAATGCGCCATAATCCATCCAGTTTGTTTTTTTGCATTAAAATTGAAATTGTTTTCGGTAATGCCTTTTGTTTAAAATTCGAGTTTGTTCGTTAAATCCATCTTAAACATTTTATAATACAGTGGCTTCGACCTATCTTCGGACTTCAAATGAATTTAAATTTAATACGGTTTCAAATGAACATGATTTTGCCTTTTTCTTTAGTCATCATTGGATTTGTGGCATTGATTTACGGCGCGAATTGGCTGGTAAATGGAGCCTCGTCATTGGCAAAAAAGTACAAGGTTTCTGATTTAGTAATTGGATTGACTATTGTGGCTTTTGGTACCTCCGCGCCTGAACTGGTTGTAAATTTTATGGCGTCGTACAACGGATTACCCGATATTGTTTTGGCAAACATTGTAGGAAGTAACAATTTTAATCTATTTATTATTTTAGGAATTGCGAGTTTGGTGTATCCTATTGCGGTTCAAAAATCAACTATTCGAGCAGAAATTCCTATTTCGTTATTTGTAGCCATTGTTTTTATGCTTTTAGCAAACGACTTTTTTGTGGGTTCCAGTAGCGGTATTTCACGGTTGGATGCGGCTGTAATGTTGCTGTTTTTTGGCGGATTTCTTTATTATATTTTTAATCAGATGAAGTTGGAGCGACCGGAAGAATTTACGTTTATGCCCAAATCAAATACAGCAATTGTTGCATTAATCGTTTTCGGACTGGTTGGATTAGTAGCAGGTGGGAAGTTGGTTGTGGATAATGCGATTGTGATTGCTAGTGATTTAGGGGTGAGTCAAAAAGTTATTGGATTGACAATTATTGCTGCCGGAACCTCGTTACCGGAGTTGTTGACTTCGGTTGTTGCTGCGATGAAAAAGAACAGTGATATTGCGATTGGAAATGTAATTGGTTCCAATATTTTTAATTTGCTTTTGGTGATTCCAATAAGTGCAATGATCAACCCTATTGTATTTAATACAAATTTTAATCAAGATATTTTGATATTGATTGGTGGCACTGTATTGGTTGTGGCGTTACTTGCTTTGGGGAAATCAAAAAAAATAGCGCGTTGGCATGGCTTAGTTTTACTTGGTATTTATTGTGTTTACACTGGATATTTGATTTCCAAAGAATTGTGATTTTTTACAGCAGCATCAATCTGAGATCAATATCAAGTTTTAAAACGTTTCCATAAAAAAAGCGCTTCATTTCTGAAACGCTTTTACTCCTTCGAGGTAATAAAAATAATCTATATATTTTTAGTCTTCAAGAGCTACTACTTGAGCAGCAACTTTACCTTTTCTTCCTTCTTCTTCTTCGTAAGATACTCGGTCACCTTCGCGAAGTTCTTCCGCTCTGATTCCTGATGCATGAACGAAAATGTCTTTTCCTGTTTCTTCGTCTGTAATGAATCCGTAACCTTTAGACTCATTGAAAAATTTAACTGTACCTGTACGCATTGTAATAATAAAAATAATTAATAATGGTACAAATGTAACCTTTAATATCATACAACCAACATGTTATGTTAAAAATATCAAAAATAATTTTATTTTTTTTATCGGAATTTGATAAGTATACAGCTAAAAATTTAGTAAATCATTTAAAATCAATTAATTGACTTTTTTAACAAGCGCTATTGATTGAAGTGATTGGTAAAAAAAGATATACTTTCTTCATCACTCATTTTATTGGAAGTGCTTTCGGACGCAACTGTATTTTTGTACTGAGCGGTTTCGGCCAGGAATTTAATAAACTGTTGTTGGATTTGTCCTGTACCTGTAACGTGGATTTCATCCACGTTTGGCATCATTTGTGCAATTTCTTTAAAATACTTTTGAGTTGCAGCAATTTCCTGATTGTGTGCTGCATTTTCATTGGAATTTCCGTCAGAGCCACTGTTTTTTATGTGGTTTAAAACTTCAAATGTTGCTGATGCTGTATTTTCTTTACCAATGATGGTGGCTTTTTGCGAATCCATCCATACGCCAAACTGCTTTTTGTTTCTTTGTGTCATTTTATCTTTTTTTAAAGGTATGACTTTTGGTATCTTAAAAATTTATTTTGTGTTAAGATTGTGATGAAGTGATTTCTGTATAGAGTCTGATTGCTACTGTGTTTGCGTTAGGGGGTGAAGTGAAAATCCTTTTGTGTGGCTTTTTTTTGCCACATAAAAGATTACTTCACTACAATATTGTTTTAATTGGTGTTCAGTGAACTTCGTTTGTAGCGAAACACCCGACCCGCAGGGAAACGCCCAAATAACAAAATTTGAAAGGAGCTAATGTCCGGAGTGGTTTTACTTTTTTTTGAATTTGGAGTAACAAAAAAACCTCGCAACCCGATTCTTGGGGCTGCAAGGTTTTTTGTTTTAATACTTTATTACCGTCGCTTAGATTGGCTAATGCTTCGGGAATTACTTCATATTAATATCTGTAGTATTCTGGTTTGAAAGGGCCTTCAACAGGCACTCCAATGTAGGCTGCTTGGTCGTCGCGCAAAGTTTCGAGTTCTACACCTAGTTTTGCCAAGTGCAGCATTGCCACTTTTTCATCCAAATGTTTTGGTAACATGTATACCTCATTTTTGTATGCCGCACTGTTTTTCCACAATTCGATTTGAGCCAATGTTTGGTTTGTAAACGAATTACTCATTACAAAACTTGGGTGGCCTGTAGCACAACCAAGGTTGACCAAACGACCTTCGGCCAATAATAGGATGTCATTTCCGTTGATAGTGTATTTGTCTACTTGTGGTTTGATTTCGACTTTAGAAGCACCGTGGTTTTTGTTTAACCAAGCCATGTCAATTTCGTTATCAAAATGTCCGATGTTGCATACGATGGTTTTGTCTTTCATTTGCTCGAAATGACTTCCTAAAACGATGTCTTTATTTCCAGTTGTCGTGATGACGATGTCGGCAGTTTTGATAACTGTGTCTAGTTTTTTTACTTCAAAGCCGTCCATTGCAGCTTGTAAAGCACAGATTGGGTCAATTTCGGTAACGGTTACAATCGAACCAGCACCTCTAAATGAAGCTGCAGTTCCTTTTCCTACGTCGCCATATCCACAAACGATTACTCTTTTTCCGGCTAACATGATGTCGGTTGCACGACGAACGGCGTCAACAGCCGATTCTTTACAACCATATTTATTATCAAATTTCGATTTAGTAACCGAGTCGTTTACATTAATCGCTGGCATTGGTAGCGTTCCTGCTTTTACTCTTTCGTATAAACGGTGAACACCAGTTGTAGTTTCCTCAGATAAACCTTTGATTCCAGCAACCAATTCTGGGTAGCGGTCAATAACCATATTAGTCAAGTCTCCGCCATCGTCAAGAATCATGTTCAACGGTTGTCGGTCTTCGCCAAAAAATAGTGTTTGCTCAATACACCAGTCAAAATCTTCTTCGTTCAAACCTTTCCAAGCATAAACTTGAATTCCAGCAGCAGCAATTGCAGCCGCAGCTTGGTCTTGTGTAGAAAAAATGTTGCATGAACTCCACGTTACTTCAGCACCCAAAGCAATTAAAGTTTCAATTAAAACGGCCGTTTGGATTGTCATATGTAAACATCCTGCAATTCGAGCACCTTTTAAGGGTTGTTCGTCTTTGTATTCGGCACGAAGCGCCATTAATCCTGGCATTTCAGCTTCTGCTAACTCAATTTCTTTTCTTCCCCATGCTGCTAGAGAAATATCTTTTACTTTAAAAGCCACAAAAGGCATTGTTGTAGAACTCATGTATCGTTTTTTAGATTGTCTAATTTCGGTGCAAATTTAAGCAATAACTTTTACAGATTCCTATTTTATCCTTGATTTATGAATTGTTTAGTACTATAAGGCAAAGAACAATAAGTAATTAGCAAAGTAAAAGGGTAAGTGAATCGTTTAATTAAAAATTTGCTTACTCTGAATTAATAAGTTCTGCACCATTTTATAAAAACTTTCCGAACTTTGCTGTAAATTTATCTTATGAGAAAAATAGAACACATTGGTATTGCTGTAAAAGATTTAGAAGTTTCCAACGCACTTTTCGAAAAACTTTTTGGAGCCGCGCCTTATAAGTTTGAAGAAGTTGCAAGTGAAGGTGTAAAAACCTCTTTTTTTATGAACGGTCCTAATAAAATAGAACTTTTAGAAGCCACAAATCCAGAGAGTCCAATTGCTAAATTTTTAGAAAGAAAAGGCGAAGGCATTCATCATATTGCATTTGATGTCGAGGATATTACGGCAGAAATCACACGTTTACAAGCAGAAGGTTTTACGGTTTTAAATGAGGTTCCAAAAAAAGGAGCAGATAATAAATTAGTTGCTTTTTTGCATCCCAAAGGCACAAACGGTGTTTTGATAGAGTTGTGTCAAGACATCAAATAACGCATTTTAAAAGTATTTGTACCTATTTAAAAGCTGATTATTTTATAGAAAATAGTTGCAACAAACCGAAAATAGTAGTAATATTGCAACCGCAAGTTTGGTCCTATAGCTCATTCGGTTAGAGCAACTGACTCATAATCAGTAGGTGCTTGGTTCGATTCCAAGTGGGACCACAAAATAAAACCGTAATTATCGTTTGGATAGTTACGGTTTTGTGTTTTAAACCAGATTCTAACCGTTTTTTTTATTTATTTACTGTTAATCTCTTTTTATAGCAATTATTAACCATTATATTTGAAGCGATTAAAAATTTAAAACTCCTATTATGAATCTCAAACCGATAATTACCACCACTTTTTTTGCCGCAATTTTATTTACTTCTTGTAAAAAAGAGTTAGAGCCACAAGCCAGTTCATCCACAACCGAAACAGAAGTTTCATCGGCGG
>NZ_JBIPPD010000080.1:0-12761 GCF_044368625.1 Flavobacterium sp.
AATATAACTTATATTTCGGACACAATAAATTTAAGTGTTAATTTTTAGTTCTAATCGACAGCTTTTAGCGACTTAGTAATATTTTTAATAAATTAAATGATAAATATTGAAAAGTAAAATTCAAATGTACACTTGGCGTTGTTTACGATAATATGAAATAGGTTGTTAAGAAAATGGTTTTTATCGATAGAAAATCGAAAAAAAAAAAATCCAGACTTTCATCTGGATTTTATAAACATTCAATCTAAAATTATTTTATACTTTCAATTTGAACCATTTCATCGGTATCTTTGGTATAGTCTACACCTGCTACATCAAAACCAAATAAATGATAAAACTCCTTTCTATAACCTTCTAAATCGCCCAATTCAGATAAATTTTCGGTGGTTACTTGATGCCAAAGCGCTTCTACTTCCTGTTGTACATCTTCGCGCATTTCCCAATCGTCAATTCGTATTCTTCCCTTTTCGTCTACTGGAACTTCCTTTCCAGAAAACAAACGGTCTTGAAACAAACGCTGAATTTGCTCGATACACCCTTCGTGGATTCCTTTAGTTTTCATTGTTTTGTACAATAAAGAGATGTACAATGGAATAACAGGTATTGCCGAACTGGCTTGTGTTACCAAGGCTTTGTTGACTGAAACGTATGCTTTTCCGTTAAGTTCGGCTAAGGAATTAGAGATAGAAAATGCCGTTGCCTCCAAATCATCTTTTGCTTTTCCGATGGTACCATTTCGGTAAACAGCTTCGGTAAGTGATGATCCGATGTAGGAATAAGCAACGGTGATTGCTCCTTCTGATAATAAATTTTCGTTTTTTAAAGCGTCCATCCACATTTGCCAATCTTCACCACCCATTACAATAATAGTATTTTCAATATCGTCTCCTGAGCAAGGTTCAATACTTACTTCAGAAACATTTCCGTTATGAAAATCTACTGTATTATTGGTAAATTTTTCACCAATCGGTTTTAAAACCGAACGATGCGTTATGCCGGTTTTGGGATGCGTTCGAACTGGTGATGCCAAACTATAAATAACAAGATCGATTTGACCTAAATCTTCCTTTATTAAAGCTAGAGTTTGTTTTTTAATTTCATCCGAAAAAGCATCGCCATTGATGCTTTTTGCATACAATCCTGCTTTTGCCGCTTCTTGTTCAAAAGCAGCTGTATTGTACCAACCTGCTGATGCGGTTTTTCCTTCCATTGGCGGTTTTTCAAAAAACACACCTATAGTTGATGCATCTGAACCAAATGCACTTGTAATTCGGGAAGCCAATCCAAAACCCGTTGATGCTCCAATGACCAAGACACGTTTAGGACCGTCAATTTTTCCTTTGGATGTAACATAGTTTATTTGCTGTTTTACATTTTCAGCGGCTCCAACTGGATGAGCTGTTGTGCAAATAAATCCTCTCATTCTTGGTTGTATAATCATAAGACTTGGTTTTTTTATTTTGTAAAACAAATATAAATCAAAATATTAGTTAAGCAAGGTTTTAGCATGATTTATGGCAGCTTCTGAAAGTTCCTTTCCAGCAATCATTTCGGCTAATTCTTTAATGCGTTCTTCGTGTTTCAAACGTATAATTTGTGACTGCGTTTGATTGTCCACGGTTTCTTTAAAAACTTTGTAATGCTGTTTACCTCTTGCGGCAATTTGTGGCAAATGTGTGATGGAGAAAACCTGCATATTCGCACCCATCTCCTCCATTATATGTGCCATTTTATTAGCTATCTCGCCAGATACTCCTGTGTCAATTTCATCAAAAATAAGGGTTGGCAATTTAGAATACTGTGCTAAAACAGCTTTAACGGCCAACATAATTCGGGACATTTCGCCGCCAGAAGCTACCTTCTTTAGCAGTCCAAAATCGGAACCTTTATTGGCAGAAAACAAAAATTGCAATTCATCTTTTCCATTAGGAAAATAATTTTCATGCTGGGAAAGCTGCAAATCAAACTGCGAATTGGGCATACCCAATTGTATCAAATATCCGGTTAACTTTTCAACTAAAATAGGTATCGATTGCTCGCGGTTATGGTGTAAAGTTAATGCCAGTTGGTTCAACTCCTTTTCATTGCGATCCAGTTCTTTTTCCAATTTGGCAATGGCGTCTTCCAAATGTTGCACTTCAAAAGCTTTATTTTCTAATGCTCCTTGAATCACTAATAATTCTTCCACAGTGTTCACCTGGTGCTTTTTCTGAAGTGTATAAATCAATTGCAATTTTTGATTCAGGAGCTCCAACTGTTCTGGATCATTAACGAGCTGTTCGGCTAATGTGTTCACTTCTGAAATAACATCATCAAATTCGATCAAAACGGAATTGACACGTTCAAAAACACTTGAATAATCGGTTGATAAGTTTGAAATTTTCTGCAAGGCCGCTTTAATTTCTTTCAAATTTTGAATCACTCCGATTTGATCAGTTTCAGCTAAAGCCAATGACTTTTCCAAATTTTCTTTGATAAATTCAACGTTGCTCAGTTGCTGATAACTTTGTTCCCACTCCTCTTGCATTCCTGCTATCAGTTTTGCTTCAACTAGCTCATTTAACAAAAAAGCATTGTAATCCTGCTCTTTTTGTGCCAAGGCAAAAGCGTCCCGGTGTTTTTGCACACTGGCTTTGTTTGCTTTGTAAACTTTTAAAAGAGTTGCATAGTGTTCAAGCAAATTTCCATTCGCAGCTATGGCATCAATAATTGCAAACTGAATTTTTTGATCTGATAATTCTTGTGTTTGCTGTTGCGAATGAATATCGATAAGGTAAGCACCCAACTCCTGTAAATCTGATACATTAACGGGCGAATCATTTACAAAAGCGCGCGATTTACCAGAAGGAAGAATTTCTCGTCTAATAATCGTAAAAGCATCGTAATCAAAATCATGTGATTCAAAAACAGACTGCAAATTGTATTTAGCAATCGAAAATTGTGCTTCAATAACACATTTCTCTTCTTTGTTTTTTAGGGAAGTTAAATCGGCTCGTTTACCCAAAACCAAGCCTAAAGCACCGAGAAGTATCGATTTTCCAGCTCCAGTCTCGCCTGTAATGGTAGAAAAACCAGTTTCGAACTCAATAGATAATTGTTCTATTAAGGCAAAATTTTTAATAGAAAGGGAAGTTAGCATTGCAAAAGATTAGTCGTTAAATTCGAATGTCCAAATAATTTCTAAAGGTAACGAAAAATACGAAAATTAAAATTTAATTGTTGCCCATTTGGAAGCATTTATTGGAGAAAATCGATTCAAGTTTTCGACCAAATCAGCCGTATTAATTTGAGGTCCTCCTGAGAAAATGGACAAAATTTCGTCGGATTTAGCATCAAAAAATATGCGCGTCAAATATGCATTTGGACGAATTGCGTGGACTTTTTCAAGTTCTAGAATAGCTTGCTTCACTCCTTCTTTTCCTTTTTTTACATCGTCGCTCATCAAATCCAATCCTTTTCGGTGGTAATTGTACAGGACCATTTTAACCCCATCGAACGTTCCTGACATTAAATCATTGGCTAAGAAAAAACGGTTTTGGCTGCCACCATCATTTTGACTCCAACCCCTAAAACTACTTTGTTGTGCAAGATTTACAATTTCTTGGGCTTGCTGATAAAACTCTTTCCCCGAATTGTACTCGTAGGTATCGGCATCAATACCAACAATTATGGAAGCATAAAAAGCAATAACCGAAACTAAATTAGAATCAAAACTGTTGGGATTGTAAATTAGATTTTCAAATTCAACATATCTAAAATTAAAATCTTTATCATTGATGTTTAACACTGGAGATGCATAACTTGACCCAAATACAGGTCGCGACGAACTCACTTGCAGAGTGGCGGCAAACTGATCCGAACCGTAACTGGTTACATTAATAAAAATGGTACAATCAATTTTTTCATTTTGCTTGAATTTCTTGTTGGTCCACTTTGTTTTATTTACAAAATCAACTAACGAAGTTTCGAGTGTTTTAAAAATAGGCTGATTGGCATTGGTTAAACTTTGCGAATTGATTTTTACAATGCAATTCAATTCTTGCGAATGAACGCTAAAGCAAAATAAAAGTGCTACAAAAAAAATTAGTTTAGTCATTATAATGTGCAATTACTTTATTTAAAATATCTTGGGCAACCATTTCTTTCGACTTTAAATCCATCGGTTCGATTGTGAAATTAGCATCGATGAATGTAATTTTGTTTGTTGCAGTTCCAAAACCTGCACCTTCGTCTTGCAGCGAATTGAGAACAATCAAATCTAAGTTTTTTTTCTGAATTTTGAGCTTTGCATTTTCGATTTCATTTTCAGTTTCTAATGCAAAACCTATTAAAAATTGGTTTTTCTTGATTTGACCCAAAGAGGCTAAAATATCATTGGTCTTTTCCAACGCTATACTAAAACTACTTTCTGACTTTTTTATTTTCTGTAAGGCAATATTTTTGGGGCGATAGTCGGCAACAGCTGCAGCAGCAATAGCAACATCTGTTGTATTAAAATGAGCATGACACGCCTCATACATTTCTTGAGCAGAAACGACCCGAACCACTTCAATCGATTTGTGACTTACATTCAAATGCGACGGCCCGGTGATCAAAACGACATTCGCACCCAATTTAGCAGCCTCGTCGGCAATTTCAAAACCCATCCGTCCAGAAGAATGATTGCCAATAAAGCGAACTGGATCTATCGCTTCATAGGTTGGCCCAGCGGTAATCATGATTTTTTTTCCACGCAAAGGAAGTTTTCCAAGAATATCATTTTCTAAAAAAGCAACAATGTTTTCAGGCTCTGCCATTCGACCTTCGCCGGAAAGACCGCTTGCCAATTCACCGCTTTCGGCTGGAATTATGGTGTTCCCAAAAGCATGTAACGCATTGAAACTCGCAATTGTAGATGGATGTTTGTACATATCTAAATCCATTGCAGGAGCAAAATATACGGGACATTTAGCAGATAAATAGGTTGCTAACAAAAGGTTGTCGCAGGTTCCGTTGACCATTTTTGACAAAGTATTTGCAGTTGCAGGTGCAATAATCATCAAGTCGGCCCAAAGTCCGAGCTCCACATGATTGTTCCACGATGCATTTTGCTTTACTAATATGCCATCTTGCCCAGGTACTTCTTCTTCGTTATAAAAAGTAGAAAAAACGGGTTTTTTGGACAAGGTAGATAATGTTAAAGGAGTAACAAAATCTTTAGAAGCAGGTGTCATAATTACTTGAACCTCGGCACCTGCTTTTATAAAAAGGCGGACTAAAGTGGCGGTTTTATATGCGGCAATTCCACCAGAAATGCCCAGTACTATTTTTTTTCCGCTTAAAACCGACATCCGAAAATTATTTTGAAGTTGCGTCTCTGTGGTAGATTTTGTTGTCTAACCATTCTTGAACAGCCAATGCATGTGGTTTTGGTAATTTTTCGTAAAACTTAGAAACTTCAATTTGTTCTTTATTTTCAAAAATTTCCTCTAAACTATCATTATAAGTGGCAAACTCTTCTAACTTTTCAGTCAATTCCTTTTTGATTTCAGAGTTAATTTGGTTCGCTCTTTTAGCCATAATTGTGATTGCCTCATACACATTTCCAGTAGGTTCTTCAATCAATGTTTTATTATAGGTGATTGTGTTTACTGGAGCATTCGTCTTTTTTAAATCCATGACTTTATTATTTATTTTGAAATTTGTTTTAAATCTGTGTCTATTCGAACCAGCATTTCATCGGCTTCTTTTTTAAATTCCGAACTCTGATTGAATTTAATTAAATTGAGGTACGCAGTTCTTGCGTTGTTTAGTCGCTCTACTTTCTTTGCTTCGACGCTCTCTATTGCCAGTTTGTAAGAAGAATCTAATTTGTAAAACAACGCCTCTTCTTTAAACTTCGTACCCGGAAAATCAGTAATAAAATTATCTAAAACAATTAAAGCTGCTTTATGATCGGAAATCGTATTGTACTGTATGGCAATTTCAAATGCCTTTTTTTCTAATTTTTCGCGCAAATCTTTAACAATAACATTTGCCTCTGCCAAGTACGTTGACGTAGGATATTGATCGATAAAAGCCTGCAACTTGTCTATTGCTTTGTACGTATCCACTTGGTCTAAACTGTAACGAGGAGACAATTTGGAATAACTCAAAGCCGCAAGATAACTGGCCTCTTCAATTTTTTCACTTTTAGGATAACTACTTACAAAACTTTCAAATTGATAAGCCGAAGAATAATATTGTTTGGTTTTATAATACGACTGTGCATACATGTAAAACATCTTTTCAGCTTGAGGTCTTCCGCGGTAGGTTGGAGCGATTTGTTCGAATAAACGAATGGCTTTGTCGTAATTTCCTTTATCATACAGCCGAGAAGCCACATCATATTTCACGCCAATTTCTTCTGTTTTTAATGCATTTTGAAATTCGCTACAAGAGCCTAAAATCAATGTAAGTATAAGAATTGAAAGTATTTTTTTCATTGTAAAAATAAAAGTTTCCTTATTGTGCACAAGGCTTTTTGCCCAATTACAATTGCCGAAACATAGCGGGCAAAGTTAATGATTAATTACAGACTACAAAACATTTTTTTTAGTTGCACATTATCTGCACAACCAACTAAAAATGAACGCCCTATTACTCAACCGAATGGAAATTTATTGAGGAGTTGGAATTTGACTGGTAAAGTTTTTCATTTCATTATCAAACAAATACAAACCGCCTTTATCGTCGCCAATTAAATTGATTTTATCCAAGATGTAACGGGCGTTTGCTTCTTCCTCAATTTGTTCGGCAACGTACCATTGCAAGAAATTATGAGTAGCATAATCTCTTTCGTCGAGCGTTATTCCTACCAATTCATTGATGCTATGCGACACTTTTTCTTCGTGAATCAGCAACTGCTTGAACAAAACTTTATAATTAGACAAATCCAAAACGGGCTCTGTAGTAGCCGATATTTTGGCTTCGCCTCCTCTTTGATTGACATATTTTACCAACTTGAGCATGTGCATCCGCTCTTCGTCAGACTGAGCATACATAAAGGTAGAAATTCCTTCAAATCCTTGAACTTCTGCCCAAGAAGCCATCGCTAAATAAATTTGAGATGAATTTCCCTCAACACTAATTTGCTTGTTTAAAGCACTTTGAATGGTTTGTGATAACATAATTATTTATTTTAAATTGTTTGTGAAATTTGTCAAACGGTTGGCCAAATCGTCGTTTACTTCTATTAAAGGCAAACGAACGGTATTTTCAGACAGTCCTAATGCTTTAAAAACTTGCTTGATTCCAGCAGGATTCCCTTGTTCGAATATCATATCGGTAGCAGCTGCAATTTTATAATGTAAAGCATATGCTTCATCCACTTTTCGTTCTAATCCCAAGCGAACCATTTGCGAAAATTCTTTTGGAAAACCCTCTCCAATAACGGAAATAACCCCAGAACCTCCTGCCAAAACCATAGGTAAAGTAATCATATCATCGCCCGAAATTACTAGAAAATCTTTAGGTTTGTGCTGGATAATTTTCATTGCCTGAACAATATCGCCAGCCGCTTCTTTAATTCCTATAATACTTGAAAAATCATTTGCCAATCGAATCACCGTCGAAGGCAACATGTTGCTTGCCGTTCGACCAGGTACGTTGTATAAAATGACAGGAAGCGGAGACGCTTTTGCAATAGCGCTAAAATGCTGATAAATTCCTTCTTGAGTAGGTTTATTATAATAAGGCGAAACGGATAAAATGGCTGAAAATGCCGAAAAGTCTCGGGTTTTTAGTTCCTCGACCAATTGTGCTGTGTTGTTCCCACCAACGCCCAAAACTAATGGCAACCGCTGATTATTTATTTTAACAATTGTTTGTATAACCAATTCTTTTTCTTCTGAAGTCAAAGTGGCTGGTTCTCCTGTAGTTCCCAAAACCACTAAGTATTCAACACCGCCTTCAATAACGAAGTTTACAATTTTTTCCAGTGCTTCAAAATCAACAGAAAAATCTTTTTTAAATGGCGTTACAAGAGCCACTCCTGTTCCTACAAATGATTGCATATTTATATTTTGTTTAATTTCTTAAGATATATGAATAATTCTTTAATAAACACACTACTCTCCCCCACCGTTGTCTCGATCATTAAATGGTTTACTCTTTTGTCGATATTCGAAAAACCAACCTTGAACAATGCATTTGAACGCTGCGTTACCAATAAAAGTGACGGTTTCTCGACATCATAGTAACTGATTAACATGTCAAATTTTTTGGCTTTGAAATCAATAACTTCTTGATTATTAATAGTTCCTGACCAACTTACATTTTTTAAACTGAACGATGTAAAATTAAAATCTCTTTTTTTATCTTTATCGTGGTACAACAGTAGCGTAATATTTTGTTCTTGAATTCCATTGGCTTTTAAACCTTGAATCAACTCCTTTTTATCCGTAAAGTACGTTTCATCAATAAATAAACCCACTGTTTCAATCTTATCCGTAGAAAAAAATTGCGCTTGGGCTAAATACGTTTTTCTTAACGTTCTTTTTAAGAAAAATTTCTTTAAAAAATTTAAAAACATAGTACTTTTACTTCAGTTTACAAATTTAATTAAATAAGTAATATTTGAGATGGTAAATCTAAAAAAGTATAATGCTTTATTGCGCTATTTTGTTTTAATCTTAACAGTTTTTTCCTTCCTTTCTTGTGCCGAAAAAAAAGTATATGTATCTGAAATTACAGGCAAACAACTTCCCGTTTCAGAAACACTTTCAACAACGAATTCCATTGAAAGTTTTATTGAACCCTACCGAAAACATATCGATGAAGATTTGAACACCGTCTTGGCGTATGCTCCAGAAAACATAGACAAAAAAGGCGAATGGCAAACCAAAATTGGAAATTTACAGTCTACAATCACGCTGGTTGCAGCCAATAAAATGTTTCAAATTCGAGAAAATAAGGAGGTAAACATTTGCCTTTTAAATAACGGTGGAATTCGCTCTGTAATCAATAAAGGCAATGTCACAACCCGAACCGCCTTTGAATTGATGCCTTTTGAAAATAATTTAGTGGTGGTATCTTTAAAATGCGAACAAATTTTAGAAATGATCGATTACATTATCAAAGAAAAAAAACCACATCCCCTTGCAGGACTGACTTTTACGATTGACAAGGACAATAAATCTAAAAATATTTTGATTCAAAACCAGCCTTTGGATGAACAGAAAGTTTATAATATTGCCACTAACGATTATTTGTATAACGGGGGCGACAACATGAATTTCTTCAAAAAAGGGATACAGATTTATGACTTGGACTACAAAATAAGAAACATTTGGGTGGATTATTTTAAAGAAATTGACACCATTCCAATTGTCACAGATATCCGAATCGTTAAAGAACAATAGAATGAAATCCGCTTGACGGAAATGCGGTGCAAACCATAAAAATGTGCAACCCGAACTTTTGCGAATAAGCGAAACAATCACACAACTTCTCCCGATTTTTAGGGATGACAGAAAAAAAACAACAAATAGCTACACATGAAGAGAAGGGATTTTATTCAAAAAAC
Organism: Flavobacterium sp.; assembly: GCF_044368625.1. Taxonomy (GTDB): domain Bacteria; phylum Bacteroidota; class Bacteroidia; order Flavobacteriales; family Flavobacteriaceae; genus Flavobacterium. The sequence goes on from NZ_JBIPPD010000080.1 coordinate 9,545, forward strand.
AGCATCAGGTACCGCTATTTTAGCGCTACCGAGTTTGCCATTATTGTCATTTGGAAAACCAAAAATCAAACATTTGACGATTTTGCACACCAATGACGTTCACAGTCATATCGATCCTTTTCCAGCAGATGACTCAAGAAATCCCAATCAAGGCGGTGTTTCCCGAAGAGCTTCTTTAATTGAATCCATTAGAACAGAAAATCCGAACGTATTGCTTTTAGATGCGGGAGATATTTTCCAAGGAACACCTTATTTCAATTATTACGGTGGCGAATTGGAATTTAAGTTAATGAGCATGCTTAAATACGATTTGGCAACAATGGGTAATCACGATTTTGACAATGGAATTGACGGATTTTTTGCCCAATTGCCTCACGCCAAATTTGATTTTGTTTCTGCCAACTATAATTTTAAAAATACCATTTTGAATGGCATCGTAAAACCTTACAAAGTTTTCAATAAAGGAGGAATAAAGGTGGGTGTTTTTGGGTTAGGAATTAAATTGGAAGGTTTGGTAGACAAAAAAATGTATAAAGAGACCGTATACAACGACCCCATTGAAACCGCAGAGGAAATGACACGAATTCTCAAACAAGAAGAAAAATGTGATCTGGTCATTTGCTTGTCGCATTTGGGTTACAACTACAAAAACGAACCCGACAAAATTTCGGATTTGAATTTAGCTAAAAAAACAGCTGATATTGATTTGATTATCGGTGGTCACACCCACACTTTTTTGGACAAACCTACTATCGTTTTGAACAAAAAAGGCGAACAAACCTTAGTCAATCAAGTAGGTTGTTACGGAATTAATTTGGGGAGAATTGATTTTTATTTTGATGCCAACAAAAATAAAACGAATGCAGGAAAAACGATTGTGGTTTAAAAGTTAATTAGATAATTTCAGAATTCTCACATCATCTGATTCCCAAATTATCTAATTATTTCCAAGCATCGCTATAAAATCATCTTCTGAAATTATAGCGACATTTAGTTTATTTGCTTTTTCTAATTTAGCCGGTCCCATATTGTCTCCCGCAATAACGAAATCGGTTTTTGCAGAAATGGAACTTCCTACTTTTCCGCCATTGTCTTCAATTGCTTTTTTGAGTTCGTCGCGCGAAAATTTTGCAAAAACACCAGATACAACGAAAGTTTTTCCAGCTAATTTATTGGTTGCATCGGGATTGAAAATTTCTCTTGCTTCCAATTGAACCCCGTAACTTCTGAGACGTTCAACTATGTTTTGGTTTTCAGCATTTTCAAAAAACTCAATAACGCTCTGGGCAATTTTTTCACCTATTTCGTCTACCAAAATGAGATCCAACAATGTTGCTTGACCCAAAGAGTCAATATTTTTGTAATGTTTCGCTAGTTTTTTTGCTACCGTTTCGCCTACAAACCGAATTCCTAAAGCATATAAAACGCGTTCAAACGGAATTTTTTTCGAATCCTCAACTCCATTTACCAAATTTTCTGCTGATTTTTGTGCCATTCGCTCTAGCGGAAGCAGCTGTTCGACCCTCAATTCATACAAATCGGCATAATTTTGCACCAAATTATTCGCAAAAAGTAGCGCCACCGTTTCACCTCCCAAGCCTTCAATATCCATTGCTTTACGCGAAATAAAATGCTGAATACGACCTATAATTTGCGGTGGACAACCGTAAAAATTAGGACAATAATGATTGGCTTCACCTTCGGATCTCACAAGTAACGATTGACATTCAGGACAATGGGTTATGTAATTTGTAGGCTGCGAATTTAAGGGTCTTTTCGTAAAATCTACTCCAATGATTTTGGGGATAATTTCACCTCCTTTTTCAACAAAAACGGTATCATTAACCCGAATATCCAGTTTTTCAACTTGGTCGGCATTGTGCAAAGAGGCCCGTTTTACAACAGTTCCCGCCAGTTGAACAGGTCGCAAATTGGCCACTGGCGTTATCGCTCCCGTTCGACCGACTTGATAGGAAATGGATTCCAATGAAGTACTGACTTGTTCGGCTTTAAATTTATAAGCAATGGCCCAACGAGGCGCTTTGGCAGTAAAACCCAACTCGTCTTGGTAATGTAAACTATTGACTTTGATCACTACACCATCGGTTTCGTAAGGCAGTTCGTGACGGTGAATGTTCCAATACGCAATAAAGTCGAAAACTTCTTGCATCGATTTGGCAAGTCTAGCTTCTTTAGGCACTTTGAATCCAAAGTGTCTCGCTTTTTCCAAACTCTCAAAATGAGTATCAAATTTCACATCTGAACCTATAAAAGTGTAAAGCAAACAATCCAACGGACGTTTCGAAACGGCAGCACTGTCTTGTAATTTCAAACTTCCTGAAGCTGTATTTCTGGGATTGGCATAGGGGGTTTCACCTATTTCAATTAACTCCTGATTCATTTTTGCAAAACCAACGAGAGGCAAAACAATTTCGCCCCGAATTTCAAATAATTCAGGGAAATCACCTTTCAAATCAAGCGGAACGGACCGAATTGTTTTTACGTTGTTTGTAACATCATCGCCTTGAAAACCGTCGCCTCTTGTAACTGCCCTTTTGAATTTTCCGTTTTCATAAGTAATAGAAATGGAAGCGCCGTCGTATTTTAGTTCGCACGTATACTCCAGCGGAATGTCGCCTAAAATCTTTTTGATGCGGTTTTCCCAATCCAAAACATCTTCTTTAGAATACGAGTTATCCAAAGAATACATTCTGTTTTGATGCACGATGGTTTCAAAATTTTTTGTAATCGCTCCACCCACTCTTTGCGTAGGCGAATTTTCATCAAAAAATTCGGGATGTTTATTTTCTAAATCTTGAAGTTCTTTCAGTTTAATATCAAAGTCATAATCAGAAATGCTGGGATTATCCAACACATAATAATTATGATTGTGACGATTGAGTTCGTCTCGCAACGCTTGAATTTGCTGAAAAATATCCATAAAAAATTGGCTAAAAGAGTACTAAAATGAAAGTACTAAAATAGCCAATTTAAACTAAAAAATCATTTATTTACGACTCAATAATTGAAATTATTTGTTGGTATAATTGACCATCACTCAAAAATGCACCTTGCTGAATGAGTTCAAATAAAGAAGTATTTCGTTCTTGTTCAAAAACTTTTTTACCCACTTTCATTTCTACATTTTCAGTAAACATGTTGTCGCTCAACCATTGCAAACCTTCTTTGGTCAGGAAATTTACTTCTGGACTCAAGG
>NZ_JBIPPD010000272.1:0-3517 GCF_044368625.1 Flavobacterium sp.
CACGAAGGGAATTACACTTTTCTAAACAACAAAAAATCATACTAAACAAATGATCCTTACATTTAAAATGTTTGACATACCTATCAGAATCATAATTTTTAACAGCTTTTTGAATCATAGAATCATCATATTAAAGAAATCAGCTGTCCGAAAACAGATTTAGTCGAAAAATACTTATTTTTACCCATCGTTATTTGAATTTTGCAACTCAAAAATTACGGTATTTTTAAGAAGCCATTAATTTGGCTTCTTTTTTTATCGGACAACAATGATTATTTAATATTTGTTGTTATTTTATTTTTACGTGTTCAAATAAAAAAGGGTTTTTAAGTGAGCAGATCCTGACAAATAAAAGACAACTGCGGCGGAGGAAGTGAAAAGGCGTACCTGTCAAAGTGTTTTTTATGAGAAATTTTTTCGGCAGTTAGCTTAGTGCCGTTTGGAGGTATTTCTTCAAATAGGTATTCGGGAATCACAGTAGTTAGTACTACAAGTTTTGCATGTGCAAAACTAAGTCCTTGCTGTAAGGTAGCCATTGTATTGCATCCATGTTTCCAAATTCCTTTTCCAGTGGCGGTAAAAACGGCAACGCTGGCATGTTGGCTTTTTGCTGGTGGGGCCTTTTCTAAAATAGTATTTCTTTTATGAAAAAGTTTGCGGCTTGATTTTAAGACTTGCGTTTGAGCAACGGCAACGGTAAGATTGTTTTCAATATTTATTAGGACAGAAAATACTGTTCCTTCAGCAATATAGAGACTTTTGTTATTATAATCGTATAAAATCCTAGTTGAACAAATATCTTTTAAAGATTTCTTGTCTGTAATGTGATGCAAGCCAGAAAATACTGTCTCTGCTTTTACATAAAAACCTTTACTAATACCCATAATCTCACTTGTTACAGCGGTACTTGAATCTTTAAATATTTCTGTAGAAGCATTATTTTCAATAGCTAAACCACTCTTAATGTTACAACCATAACCTAACAACTGTATAGTTAACACAAGGAAAGTGGAAAAAAATTTTACATTAAATATTAACATCACTTATAATTTACGCTTCCAATAAGATGCAGTATTCAACAATCAATTGAACAGAAATGTTAATCGATTCTAAAATATTTTACAAAAGTGAGTTAATTATTACTACACCCACTATCAATTAAATAAGTAGTCGTATATCATAATAAGTGGAAAAGAGGAATGAGAAGTTGCACATTTCCAGATGTAAATACTTCTCTATATACTGGTTTTTCAATTACAAAAGCTTTGCAAGGTTGCACTTTATAACTTCTTGTTAGTAGCTGCTCATAAAGCTCCTGCAAATACATTTCATAATTCACTTCAAATTTTAACTGCTCTATTGTATTTCGTTTGTTTTTACGTGCTTCAAAATAGGCTTTGTATAAATTTTCTAAAATTATTTGCATATATCTTACTTCTTTGTCTTTTTGTATATAAAACGTAACAACTGCTGTTGTGAAAAAAATTCTATCACAAAGACGCACAAGGCACAGCGGTTTTAGATCAATTCTTGAATTTCTTTTAGAAATAAAAACGCTTCCATTGGCGTTTTTTGTGCCAACGGAAACGCTTTTACAAGTGCTTCTATACTTTCTTTTGAGTTCGATTGTGAACTTACATTTTCAGATAAATTTTCTTTCCAATCTTCAAATGCTATCTTGTTGATAGGTTCTTGTAATAGAATTTCAATAATAGTATCTGTTTTATGTACTTCACTAATGTAATTATTTATCAGTAGTTCGTTTACTAACTTATCTGCATTAGGAAAACCAACACTTACAGCACTATTTTTTATTATTTTATAATACTTTTTTGCGGGTTTATAACCTTTATAATGTGCCATAAAATAAGCACTTTGCTCATAAGCCACCCAAAAAACACCTTCTTTATACATAAAAAGATGATAAATTGAAAGATGTTGTATTTTATCAGCTATACTTGCCATTTTCTAAAAAAAATCGTCCGCTTCGCGGTACAGTAATAAAAAGTGGTGGCTCCAAGAGCCACCACTAAAAAGAAACAAGGGTTCTAGTCTTTGATACAACGTACCGAGTAGCCGTGTGCACGGTAGTCATTGAACACGAAAGTGCTACCTGAGAAGAAGAAGCGGAGAGGGGCGAGAGGACCACTCAGTGAACTACTCCAGTAGTAGCCGTAACTGCCCACGTCGAAGAGAGCACCATTATCGTTACTGCGGCTGCCTGGAACAGGGAACTTAAACGGGCTAGAAAAAGCTGTAACACTATTAGTAATACTGTAAGCTACTACTTCGGCACTGATTTCTGCACTAGTTGGCACACGGAAACCAGCTGGGCAGGGGTTGTTTATGCCTGCTACACCTTGCCATAAATTATTATTTTGTGTTGTACCACGCCAGTCAAAATTACCTGAATTTACTGTGATAAATAAAGGAGTTGTCGCTTGGTCAGCATTAGGCCTCGTTGCGGTAGTTCCGTTTACAGGGGTTCCTGCGGTGCTACCAGTCCACGTTATTTTTTCATGACCATCGGCATTTCTACCCCACTGGTATAAATCGCCATAGGCCAAATGATCAGTAGCACTTGTTGCCACTCGTGTAGCGCCTAAGTTTCTGTCCATCCATATCTTACCAGTTGTTGAGGTTATAGTTGGTGGGACAGCATTTACTGCTGTGATCATAGCTTGTACTTGTGCTTGTGTAGCTGGAGCATCAAATAAACTAGGATTAGCATCGATATAGGCTTGGTAAGCTGCTTCGTTGGCAACAAGTGCACCTGTAATTGCTGGTAAAATGGTATTAATTTGAGCCACCGTTACAACAGAAGGAACTGTGTTAGCAACATCTCCTTCGTTACCAATTTGAGCTAAAACCGCATTAGAGGCGTTTATTGGCGCTTGAGCAGTATTCACTGCATCAATCATTGCCTGTACTTCTGCAACCGTAGCTGGTGCTGAAAATAAAGAGGGATTAGCATCAATGTAAGCTTGATAAGCCGCTTGGTTAGCAGGTACAACACCTGTTACTCCCGGTACTGATGCCAATTGTGTTGTTGTTACAACAGATGGAATTATGTTTGGTGAATCACCTTCGTTTCCAATTTGTGCAAGAATAGCATTTGCAGGAGAAGTGCCCCCTAAGCAATCGGTCCACGCACCATTTGCATAACCTTTGATACATTCTGATGATATATCATAAATCAGCATTCCATTTACTGGCGTCATAATGGCGGCAGTACTAGCTACACGTGGCAAAAGCAAGGCCATATCGGTAGCTGTTAAGTCTAAAATAGAAGACACCTGTGGATTAGTTGTTCCTATTCCAACCTGACTAAAACTTAACGATGTTGCCATTAAGGCAATATACATTATTAATGTTTTTTTCATTTTTATAATTATTTAATATTTGTTGTTATTTTATTTTTACGTGTTCAAATAAAAAAGGGTTTTTAAGTGAGCAGATCCTGACAAATAAAAGACAACTGCGGCGGAGGAAGTGAAAAGGCGTACCTGTCAAAGTG
>NZ_JBIPPD010000346.1:0-3513 GCF_044368625.1 Flavobacterium sp.
GGTCAATGGCGCATCAGATAAAGCTGCGAGATGTTTCGAGCTTTTGAGTGGTGCGGCTTTAACTGATGCTGAAAGGAATGCTACTGATGGTAAATCATTTAACAGTGAGTGCCCTTGGCTTTTTAACACTCTTACTCGTTAGTGGATGTGGTAAGCCTCCGGTACAAGAAATTCAAATATCAGCAAAACCAGTTGATAAACCCGAATTAGTTTTACCGTATGCTGATCCAATTAAGTCACGTGATATTGAATGGGTAATCATCACACCTGATAACTACGAAGAAGTCTTTAATGACCTCGCGAAAAAGGGTAAACCCATTGTACTTTTTGGATTGACTGACAAAGGGTATGAAAACCTAGCGTTGAACTTGAGTGATATTCGTGGATTGATTCAACAGCAACAAGCGATCATCATTGCGTATGAAGGTTATTATAAAGAAAGTAACGCTGCTATTGATGCTGCTAATGAAGAAATAAATAATATCAATACACCAACTAACTAAGGTAATAACATGGCCGATGATTTAAATAAGCTGAAGACTGACGTTGAAGTCATTAAGCGCGATATCGGCGCAATACAAACCTTTTCTGGTAAGATCGATGATGCTATCGAAAAGATGGCAGAAATCTCGAATAGTATCTCAAAGATGCTTATTGTCCATGAGAATAAACTGCAAAACCATGACCAGCAAATTGATGGTATAAAGGTTTCAATGTCGGAAAGAAAGTCTGACTTTGAAAAACAAGTTGACCTATTGCATAAAAGAATATCGGATATGAAAGACGAAAACTATGCTGATCGCGAAAAGCATCACCAAGAGTTGCTTACTGCGATTAAACAAATAGCCGATAATCATAAGGCGCTCGATGATAGAATCACTGTCCTCGAGCAGTGGAAGTGGTACGTCATGGGTGGGGCTGTGGTCGTAGGCTTCGTCATCGCCCAAGTGCCATGGGATAAATTTTTCGGGTAACCGCACTTTTTGGTGTACAAACGCACTAAACTGAGTATAATGCTACTAAGCAATTGAATATACTTAGGATGGGTTGTATGAATCTTGTAGATGTAAAGTATTGTGGTATCCTGTCTACTCGTCTAGACAGGTTTAAAGTTAAGTCAATGAATCCTTACAAGGCAAACTTCAGATGTCCCATTTGTGGTGATAGTCAGAAGTCAAAGACACTTTGCCGCGGATGGTTGATTGAAAAGGATACTACCGCGATGTTCCACTGTTTCAACTGTGGGCAATCACATCCTCTTTGGCGACTGCTCAAACTTACAGATGTCGCGCTATACAACGACTATGTTATTGACTCTAAATTTGATAAGATGTCGTTACGAGCTCCGCATGAGAAACCAAAGGCTCTCGAGACTCTTACTGCTCCAGTGCCAAATTTTAAACGTACTGGTTCGCCCCTTCTTAAGATTAAGAGGCTCGGCCAACTTGCAGCAGATCATCCTGCTCGAGCATACGTTAATAAACGTAAGATCCCAACGAAAGCACATCATAGGTTGTACTATGCGCCTAAGTTTAACTCTTGGGTGAATAGTCTTATACCAGACAAACTTTCCACACCTGAAAGAGATCTACCTCGACTCATCTTACCCATGATTGACGCGTCTGGTCAAGTCTTTGGCTTTCAGGGCCGAGCGTTCGATAAGTTATCCATTCGATACATTACTATCATGCTTGAGGATAGAGCAAAACTGTTTGGTCTTGATCAAGTCGACTTTAACAAAAAGTACTATGTTGTAGAAGGTCCTATCGATTCTCTCTTCCTGTCAAACGCAGTAGCCATGGCAGGTGCAGATGGCAACGCAACAGGACTCGAAAATCTTGATAATGCGGTATTTGTATTCGACAATGAACCACGTAACAAAGAGATCGTTACTCGTATGGAGAAGATGATCGATCGCGGTTATAAAGTTTGTATTTGGCCTTCAAAGATTACAGTAAAGGACATTAACGATATGGTACTCAGCGGCCTTACGACCGCTGAAGTAGAGCTAATAATTGATCAGAATACCTACACTGGCTTATCTGGTAGGTTGACTCTTGCCGAGTGGAGACGCTGTTAAGCAGCCTCGTCTTCGTCTTTCTTTGAAGACTTAGTACCTGAACCAGATAGCATGATTCCTGATAGTGTACCTGTCAAGAACGTTGCGATTGGTTGGATGAGTTCAAAGAACTTTTGATCGTTAGGCGACACAAACATTGGTTGTGTCACATGAATAAGTGAGTAAAGAACTGCAAAGATTGTTCCGGTAAGCGTGAATGCTAAGCAAACGCCTACAATGAAACGAAGTTTTGCGTTGAGTTCTTCAATAGTATCTTTTTTGCCGGCCATTATTCTACCTCTTCATATAGTGGAGTTTCTTCTTCAATTACGACTTCAGCTGGTTTAATACCAACTGCAGCTTGAGATGCTTCAATCTCGGCGACCATTTCTGCGAGTTGCTCAGAAGATACCGGTGAACCGTCGAGAGTAACTAGGTTAGCTGGGCATGTTCCGGATGCAGTGCAGACTGGCGGTTCACACTCAGGTGTGCTCCAATTTGCTGGGTCTTGGCAAGCGTAACGATACTTATCATCTGCGAAGAACACCACGGCGAGTCCAAGAATTAAAGCCACGACTGGTAGGTATTTGTACATGTCTAAGAGTCCTGCTTTCATAGACCTATCCTTTCTTGTTGATTACGAAATCATAGTATAGGTCAAGGGTTACACGTTGTATTACACTTCATATTTATAAGTTGACATTATCATCATGTGTGATAGTATGGATTTTGGATCTTATAGATATCTAGTACTTAAAAATGAGGTGATTATGATTAGCGCGATTGTAGCATGTGATACTGAACATGGTATTGGTAAAAATGGTAAACTGCCATGGCCTTACCACGCAGAAGACATGAAATGGTTTCGTGAGAACACTACTGATGGCGTAGTTGTTATGGGAAGAAAAACCTGGGAGTCTATCGGCTCTATGAAGCTTCCGAAAAGAATAAATGTGATTCTAAGTAATCACCCAGAAAGACTGCATGGAATTCCAGATCGAGCACTTGATGTGGCTCCTCGAGAGATGGGAGCCATGCTACAGAACCTGCAAATGGAATACCCGTCTAAGAATATCTGGGTGATTGGTGGTGGTAACATTTATGCTCAAGCTATTCCATTTTGTGAAAGACTATATTTGACTAAGTTTAAAGAAGCTTATGGCTGTGATACTTTTCTTGATCCAGAACAACTTAAGCCATACATTCGATTAGTTGATAGTAAGAATTCTGATATTTGTTCTTTTAGTGTTTGGAGTCGTGTATGAAACAATATCATGATGCACTACAATATGTACTCGATAACGGAGAAGTTTGTTCTGATCGTACTGGAGTAGGAACTCGTTCAGTCTTTGGATATCAGATGAGGTTTGACCTTACTGAAGGGTTTCCAGCTGTTACGACAAAGCGGTTGGCTTGGAAAGCGGTTGTTGGTGAACTGCTTTGGTTTTTAGAAG
>NZ_JBIPPD010000273.1:0-3506 GCF_044368625.1 Flavobacterium sp.
AGACCTATTAGAAAATTCAATTATCTTAGTCCAATAGAAACTCTAAATAATAAGTTTGTTGCACTTATGAATTGAACACAGCATCAATGTAAAAACCCGAAACTTGCTTAGCCAAGGCTTCGGTAAATTGTTTTGCAAATACTTCGTTAGACGATTTTAGATTGATGTAAATTATGGCAATCTTTTTGTCTTTTTGCAATACGGTCAAGTCATTTTCGGAAAGATTCTCATAAATAAGCCCCAAAATACTGTCGTGAACTCTTGTAAATCCCGCTCGGGCACTATCGGGCAGAAACGCAATGGATTTCAATTCCGGTTTGTTTTCCCATTTTTTACGCCAGCCTTCATTTTGAATATACATTTCAGCCAACGAAATTTCCTTTTTGGCAACGACTACTGGAGTTAACAAAGTGCGTTCCACCATATTTCGAGACAAAAAAAGCTCGGGCAAATTAGAGCTTGAAAAGGCTCCGCCGGTGCTTCCGCCACCCAAATCAATTCCGAAAGGGCTGTCGATACTAATCGCTCCCCCAATTCCACCCGAACTTTTGTCTTCTAATGCAAAGGATAAAGTGGCACGGTACGTTGGTTTTTTCAAAAACGAATAGGCCAAACCCAAAACTGCACCAAGAAGCAGTGCCATTGCTATTGTCTTGCGTTTTTGTACGATATAATTCCAAAGTCCACGGGAATGCAATACCAGTTCCTTGATGGACAATTCGTCTTTTGCGCTTGAATTTGATTGCATATTTGAGGTGAGTGATCGGTTATTTAAAAGCGGTAATAATCAGCAAAGCAATGCTTGTTACAATACTTGCAATACTTACAAGTTCGAGCGTGTTTCCTTTTTTAGTTTCTGGTTTTTGAGGAACAATTATCTGCGAATCGGGTTTCACCGTCGGTCTTGATCTAAAAAACAGAAAAGATTTTGAGACAGCCGCTTCGCCATTGGGATAAATAATGTAGGCTTTCTTTAACCACCCTTTATTGTCCACTCCACCGGCTGCATTGATGTAATATTTCAAACTTCGGCCTTTTTCAAACGGAATTTCGGATGTTAAAAGTACATTTCCAGCTACTTTCACTCCTTCTCGAAACGAACTTACCTCAATGACATCACCGGGAAATAAAGTGACGTTGGTGTTGCTGTTTTGATCTTTTTAGATGGCCTTCCAATCGACAGGGATTGTGGCATACTTGAGTTCGACAGCCAATTTATTGACCAACTCATTTTGAATACTGTCTCGGTTGTTCAAATTAAAATTGATATTTTTAATATTGTCAATTTGCTTGGTATCAATAGGTCTTCGGATTTTTACACCGTCCATATTGGCCAACGAAGTGAGCCCGCCCGCCCGCTGAATGACATCATAAATTTTATCTTTTTTGTTGGCTAAAACATATTTACCTGCGTAATTAACAGCGCCATTAACAGTTACCAATTCGGGTTTTTCGTAAACCGCTTTTCGTCGGATGCTGATGACATCAAAGGGTTGCAAATTAAAATTGATGGCTTGCTCATTGTTATCTGCCGAAATATCTAAATTAATCAATTCCACCCTTTTGGGATTGGTATCGTCTATTTCTTCCGATTGTATCATTCGCGCGACTTCTACACGCTTTGATGCAGAACCCGTCAAACCACCCGATTGAATCAACAAATCGTTTAAAGAAAGGTTTTCATAAAAGGGATAAACGCCTGGTTTATGTATTTCGCCGTCAATCGTTATGCTGTAGTTTTCTTTAAAGTCTAAAATAGAAAAAACCGTAACCCGATCCTCTTTTCTCAAAACGATATTGGCTTCGGAATTTCCTGAAAGTGCTAGAGAAAGATTGACATGTACCATTTCCGAAGTCAAATCGGGTTTCTGCCGGATTACAATCGCTCGGTTTGTATAAGCATCTTCTTTCAATCCATCCGCTTTGGCAACCAAATCGGCTATTCGCATTCCTTCGAAAAAAGAATACCTATCGGGACGAAAAACAGCACCTTCAATACTGATCCTGTTTTCAAAACGGTTCAATATTTTGGAAACTTTAAACACATCGCCTGATGCGGGTTGATAGGTTTTAAATTCCGATTCTTTGATGTCACTTACCTTAAATTCTTTATCGGTTTTTTGAACCACACTAACCGAAGCTTGGTAAGCCAAATCATTAAATCCAGAAGCAAATTTTAATAAATTTTCAAATGTTTCGCCTTCTTTCATTTCAAAGATACCGGGACGTTTTACTTCTCCTTCTAAAACAACACGACGCGTATAGGCCGGAATTCGAATCACGTCATTGTCTTTTAACCCGACGTTATCGAGTTGACTTCCATTGACCAAAAAATTATAAATATCAATTTTTTGCACCACTTTGTTGTTGCGCAAAAGTTCGATATTTCGATAGGTTTCATTAACTCCAGGACCACCTCCCAAAAAAAGTGCGTTATATACCGTTGCCAATGATGAAATCGAGTAATTACCCGGTTGTTTACTTCCAATCAAGGTAACTTTAATGGTTCGAATACGACTTAGCGTAATACCCACTTGGGACTGTCCCGAAGCCACTGTAGCATATACTTTGGCAATGGCACTTTTTATTTTTTGCGTAGCGGCTTCAAAACTCAAACCAGAAACAGCAATTTGACCTAAATTTTGGATATTTACTTTACCTTCGACACTAACGGCAATAGTGGCGTTGTATTCTTGAACGCCAAAAACACCAACCTGCAATTCATCGCCCGGTCCTAGAATGTAGTTCATCGGACTGGCAATTTTTAGGTTGGGTTCAAAATTTAAGGTAGGATTATCAAACAATTCCGAACCAAAAACTAGCGCGTTCGAAAGGTTTTTGACTTTTTTGTTCTCAACTGCTTCTTGAGTTCTAATGGGGTCCGCTTGAAGTTTGGCAGTTCCAGGAAGAAGAGAAGTTCCCAAACGCGACCTCAATTTAACAAACTCTGCCGCCGTCATTCCTTTGCTTAAAGCAATGGGCATTACTTGTTCCAAACTCAAGTTGTTGGCTTTTAATTGCGTTCGGATGTTCTCAATGTCGGTCTCTGATAAATTGTCTATCTTAAGCAAACTTAAATCCGCGCTTTTCAATAAATCCTGCGAATGCATAAAAAAAGGCTGCAAGAATGCAAAAAGCAACAACATCTGGAAAACAATTTTTTTCATACAACACAAGATTATTCACAGTTTAATCAAAAAACAAATAGGTACGTTTTAATCAATAACGCAAATAATAAACATCAACGTACTGTTTTGCGTTACACAAACATACATAATTGAATATGAATTTCCTATTTCAATGCGTTCTATTCTAAAACTGTAGGAGGTATAATTAAAATTGTATTTGAATCCACAAACGGATGAGTTTAATTAAAATAAACCCGTTGGGTGTAATTAAATTATTTGATTTTTAATATTGTTTATTGGTCTATCAAATATGAATTTATTGATATATTGAACCAATGTTAATGCTGTTATTTTGGCTAAAATTCTTGTTTTAAAACC
>NZ_JBIPPD010000364.1:0-3505 GCF_044368625.1 Flavobacterium sp.
TTCGCGCTGATGTTGTTCGCTTGGTCTTGCAAATACGGATTCGGCATGATTCCTCCTTAAGTACGGTTCGGCAGCAGGCCGCGACCCACTTTCATCAGGTTCTGTGCTGCGTTGGGGTCGATGTTCATCAGCCCACCAGCGCCGCCCGCTTGAGGCGTGCCCATGTTCAGGAGGCCGGTGTTGTTGCCTGAAGTGAACGGGTTAGCCGCCACGCCCTGGCCTAGCAGCCCCACCCCCGCGTTTCGCATCGCCTGATAGCCCTGCGAGTACGCCGGATCAGTGAGCGCTGCTTTCGTCATGTCCATGCCCTGCTGCATGGTCGGATTGATGCCGCTGGGGTTTTGCTTCCAGAGGTTTTGCGCAGCGCCTAGAACGCTGTTGGGGTCGCCGTAGCCAGTGCCGTAGAGGTACTGAGCCATACGCGGGTCGATCTTCTGCTCGCCCGTCTTGGTAGTCGTCCCGCCGCCTTCAGACGCACCAGCAACAGCACCGATCAGGCCAGCAAGGTTCTTGCCGCCGCCGACAAGATCGGCCACGCCGGACACGCCATTGATGAGCGACGAGCCGATGGAGCTATTTGCAGCAAGATCGGCCAGCGTCTTAGATCCGGTCGCGCCCAGCACGGAGTCATAGGCTGATGTTTGCGCGCCAGTCATGCCGGGGCCGTAGCCCTCCGAGCCGTACATGGCATTTTTGGCAGCAGACGAGCCACCTGCTGGGGCAAGTGCGCTGCCTGCGAGCTTGGTTAGCTCAGCCACGCCAAAGTCAGCGCCGAGAGTGCTTGATAGGGTCGGGATAGCCTCGACGCCAAGCGATCCAACGCCAGTCAGCGGCTCAAGCGCTGCCATCGACTCCACGCCAGCAAGCGAGCCTAGGCCAGCCCCGCCAAGAGCCGTGCCAGCGCTAGCCAGCAACTGCCCAACGCCGTAATCAGCGCCGAGCGTGCTTGCGAGGGTGGCAATCTCAGGGACAGCAAGAGTGCCAACACCAGTCAGAGCGCCAGCCCCTGCGCCGCCCATTGCGCCGACTTGGCCGGCCGCGAGCCCTGCAATCTCACCACCAGCAGCCGCAGCGCCAGCCCCCGACCCCGCACCACCCGTCAGAAAGCCGGGGAGGTCGTAGAAGCCCAATGCCGCGCCAGTTGCAGCCGCGAACATCAGCGGCAGGATCTTGTCCATCGCGCTGTCAGGCGTGTCCTTCTGCCAGGACCGATCACCAGTCGCCTGCCCGTTGTGCAGCAGATCGACCCAGGTGCCGCCGTTCTCACGCTCGCCTGCGCGGTAGTCCAGCCCTGAAGCCTGACCCATTGCCGCCAGTTGCTCCCATGTCATGCCGTCGCCAGAGCCCAAGCCGTATTTCGCCAGGATCGACGGATCGAACATCGACATCACCGCGCTTTTCGCGCCGCCTTGAGCCTGTGATTGGCCGCCCTCGCCGTCCATCCATTGCAGCCAGCCGCCATAGTCGTTTTGTGCCATGTTCGTTCCTTAAAGCTTTGTCCAAGTCGATGTCAGCGGGTCGTGCAGGTACAAGCCCCGTCCAGCGCCGGGGTTCCAATCAGTTCCGTCTGCGAATGCCACCATCACCGAGTCCTGCGGCTTGCGGCTTGGCTCTGCGTGCAGCACGCCGAGAAGCTGGTGCGTAAACGGAGACTCCAGGCCATCCGTCAGCCGCTCCAGTTCGTTCTGGACGAATCGCGGCAGTTCCTTCGCATCAGCGGGGACTCGTCCTGGCGTGTAGCGGGTCTTGCGCAGCCCCTTCTGCTTGATGCGGACGACGCCACCCGTCAGAGTCGCCGCGAAGAACTGATTGCTGTTCGCCAGCAATGCGGGCCGCAGCGTTGCAGGCCCCAGCGTGATCGACGCTCCGTAGAACGTCTGCGAGTTCGTCAGCAGCGATGGCCGCAGCGTCACGCCGTTTGTGATGACCGGCGAATAGAACGTGTTGGTGTTGGTGAACAAGGCCGGAGCCAAGTTCACCGCACCGCGCCCAACTGTCGGGCTGAAGAAAGTCTGCGCGTTGCTGAACAGCGCAGGCGTCAGCGTCTGAGGCGATCCGCCAAGGCTGACCGTCGCCGAATAGAACGTGTTGCTATTCGTGAATAGCGAAGGCGCAAGAGAGACAGCACCACGCGCCACCGTCGCCGGATAGAAGGCGTTGGGGTTGGTGTAGAGCGAAGGTGTGAGTGTCTGCGCTCCACCTGATTGGCTGACCGTCGCAGAGTAGAACGCGCCCGCGTTGGTGAAGAGCGCCGGGGTTAGTGTCTGAGCGCCCCCACCCCCACCAGCCCCAAAAGGCACCCACTCGCGGCGCTGGAAGAGTCGCCAGGGGTTGTCATGAAACGCCCTGGCCTGAGCCTCAGTCCATGCCTCGCTCGTGTACCCGGCAATGACAATATCGGCGTCGGTATCCCAGTCGGAACCGCCCGTATAGCCGCCAAAGTTCAGCGTCTTCGTGCCGGGCCACATCACCCGGTTGTCGACGTTGGAGACGCGCTCGACGCCATCAAACATCACGGCGGTTTTGGACGCCCTGCCGCTAAAAACAACGCTCCTATTGCGCGAGTTGGCAATACTTGGAGCGCCTGGGGCCTGCGCTGAGGTAACAAAAACCCGACCATCAGGCGTAATCTGAAGGTACAGGTCGGCGCTAGGCGTTGAAAGAAAAATCGAACCCGCGCTGTCATAAGCGCCGAAGCGCGGCATCCAAACAAAAAACGTGCCATTGACGCCGCCCATGTCGGCGTAGCCGGTCGCCTGAAAAACTCTGCTGGCGGAGCCGTCAAACCTCGATGCAATGCCCGCCGATGTGAGCGCAGACGTTGCGCCGTTGAGCGGCGTCCATGGCACATGCGGATTGACCAGATCGACCAGCCGCCCGCCCTGCTGCATAAGCAGCATCTGCATGCCCTTGCCAAGGCCGCTCCAATCAATCTCAGCCGCCTCCTGCGGCTGCTGATCCCAGGGCGTGACGACTTCGCGCAGCGGCACGCTCTTACCTCACCACCGGCACAGTGGTCTGCGAAGTGCTAGAGGCGCTGAACGTGATGCCTGCGACTTGCGTGCCAAGGCCATTGCTCGGCCATGTCGTGCCGCCGTCCGTAGAGCGCTGAAGGAACAGCGACACGGTGCCAGTAGCCGAGGCGCTTGGAGCAGCCGTGAACGTGACATGCGCGCCGAGGTTCTTTGCCGTGCCGTTGTTGATCGTGCTGCTGTTTGAATAGGCCAGGGTGCCGACGCTCACGGCGTTGATCTGCGTTGCCTCAGCCGTGAAGCTCAGTGCGCCATCGGTGCCGTACTTGAAAGGCTCATCCTTGACCGTGCACGTGACGCTCACCCCGGTCCCGTTGTAGACCTGCCAGCGATAGTGTTCGCCCAATGCGCTCATTCAGCACCTCGCAGAGCCGCCGTAACAGCCTCGTGATTGATCGGGTCAGGCACGCGAGCCAGCGCCAGGATGGCGTCGGCGTGGGCCTGCTCAAACGTGATGCCTGCGGCGATCTGCT
>NZ_JBIPPD010000081.1:0-12672 GCF_044368625.1 Flavobacterium sp.
TGCATTCTCTAATTTACCTTGTTGCAAATACATTTTAATTTGCGTCATGAAGTTTTGATCCATTTTTGAAGCAGCTTTTATAGCCCACAACCGCTCAAAATAAAGATAAATCGCAAAAAACAACATGATGAAGATTGCAGACATAATCACTATTCCAACTGGACCACCACTAAAAATAATGCTTATCAGAGACACTTCTTCTTTAGGAACGGCGCTTTCTGCAACTTGTGCGGCAGTTTGACTCAATGTATCTACTTGAAGTAAAAAACTCATAGGGGATTTGTATTTTTAATTTAACGCTAATGTATTGTAAAAATTGCAGATTTTGCTTTTAAAAAACTTAAAATAGTTCCAAAAGCAAAATCTGCAATTTATTGTTTATACCAACTGTTTCAATGCGATTTCAAAAGCAGTCGCACTAATATTGGTTTTTGATGCATTTAAAGTGTTTGCTTTTTGTAATGCTTTTTTGATGATTTCAGAAGCATCCACAAAAATAGCTTCGTCGTTTAGTTTTACTTTTTGTTCCATAAAATAGGCAAAAACACGCGCCATTCCACAGTTTGAAATAAAATCAGGAATCAAACTTATTTTAGCATCGACGTGTTCCATAATAGGACCGAAAAAGATGGCTTTATCAGCAAAAGGAACATTGGCACCACACGAAATAACTTCCAATCCAGCTCCAATCATACTGTCCACTTGTTCTTGAGTAACCAAACGAGAAGCGGCACAAGGAGCAAAAATCTCGGCACCCATTGTCCAGATTTTTGCGTTAATTTCTTCGAACGGAATCATGTTTGGTGCGACGAGTTTATTTCCATCTTTGTTTAAGAAAAATGTTCTGATTTCGTCAAAAGAAAAACCGTTTTCGTTCATCACTCCTCCGTCTCTGTCGATGATTCCTACTACTTTTGCACCCATTTGTGCCAAATAATAAGCAGCAGCCGAACCCACATTTCCAAAACCTTGCACGATGGCTTTTTTTCCTTCTACAGCACCTCCGTATATATCATAATAATGACGTACCGCTTGAGCTACTCCATAACCAGTAATCATATCGGCTACAGTGTATTTGCGAGAAACATCGGGTGAGAAACTGGCGTTTTCTATTTCCTTAACCACACCTTGACGCAATTGACCAATACGATTGATCTTATCCGCTTCAGTTGGTTTGAAATGTCCGTTAAAAACCCCTTCTTGCGGATGCCAAACGCCACATTCTTCGGTCATTGGGATTACCTCGTGAATTTCATCTACATTTAAATCGCCGCCTGTACCGTAATAACTTTTTAATAAAGGAGATACCGCTTTGTACCAACGTTGTAAAACCCCTTTTTTACGAGGGTCGTTGGGATCAAAATTGATTCCCGATTTAGCACCACCGATAGCTGGACCTGCTACTGAAAACTTCACTTCCATAGTTTTAGCAAGCGAAAGTACTTCGTTCATATCTAAGCCTTTTCTCATTCTGGTTCCACCGCCGGCTGCACCACCTCTAAGAGAATTGATTACAGTCCACCCCTCGGCTTCTGTTTCAGGGTCTTTCCAGTTAAAAACTATTTCCGGTTCTTTATTTTCAAATTTTTGCAGTAGGTCTTTCATTGTAGTGTAAAATAATTATGTGGTGCAAATATAGAAAATTTATTTTGTTGAGAGAAAGGACTATGCTGTTGCATAAAATATTGTAAAACAGAAATTTAAACAATACCCGAAAGAACTGTGATCAATAATGCAATTCGTTTTATTTGAACAATAACAATTATTCTTGTAACAGTAACTTGGTTGATATAAACAATAACTTTGGATTAAAAGGAAGTGAATTGAAAACTTACACCTTCGCTAGATGTCTTACAAATACAAGACATATTCGCAACATAAGTTTATCAAATTACCTAATAAACTTCCCCACTCGAATGGTCGTATTGTGCACCGGTAACACTGCTCAAAACATTAATTTCACCACGAAGTTTTAAGACGCCCAAAAGTGCAAAAATCAATGCCTCTTTAAATTCCACAATTTTTTTATCTGGAATTACAATTTCCATCTCGGGTAAAAAACATTGGATTTGCTCCACTAAAAAATCATTATAGGCACCACCCCCTGTTATTAGTAATTTTCCTTTTTTCCTTGAAAGTGCGTTTGCAATTTGAAAAGCAACATGCACTGTAAACGTGTGCATTTTATCGGCTCGGACCAACGCATATTTATCGATTAACGGTAAGATGGTTTCTTTTACAAATTCAAATCCGAGTGATTTTGGATGCGATAATGCATAAAATGGCAAACTATTTAATTCGTCAAAAAGCAATGAATCTAACTTTCCCGACTTCGAAAAAGCTCCTTTATCATCGTAAGTCAAACCCATTTGGTTGGCATAGAAATTCAAAACGGTATTAACTGGCGAAATATCGAAGGCAATTCGAGCATCATTTTCGGCAAAAGAAACATTTGAAAATCCACCAAGGTTGAGGCTATAATTAAATTCATCAAACAAAATTTGATCGCCAATTGGAACCAACGGAGCGCCTTGACCTCCCAATTTTACATCCTGTACGCGAAAATCACAGACTACTCTTTGATTCGTCCATTGCGCTATTTCAGACAGATTCCCGATTTGCAATGTGTAGCCGTTTTGAGGTTGGTGCAAAATGGTATGACCATGCGAACAAACGGCATCAAGATTTGTAATCTTATTTTTGGAGATAAAGCTTGAAATAATTTCCGACAAAAGTTTCGTATATTCCTCATTTAATTCAACAAGCTCAAATTCAGAGAACTGTACTGCATTTTTAAGTTTGTTGAACCACTCGAGGGGATAGCCAACTGTTTCTGCTTCAATAATTTCAAACTTCCAGTCGTTTGAATCAACAGTAAAATGGATGTGTGCCAAATCGACTCCATCTAATGAAGTTCCCGACATGACACCGATAACGTTGTAGAATTGCTTTAACATAGGCTAAAATTATACAATTCAATTGAAAGTCTAACAATAAAATTTTATCTTTGCTCACAATTTTTTAACAAAAAAGAACTTTTATTTTCAATACTATGGATTTCAATCTAACAGAAGAACATTTAATGATTCAACAAGCTGCAAGAGATTTCGCCCAAACCGAATTACTTCCTGGAGTTATTGAACGCGATGAACACGCTAAATTTCCTACAGAACAAATCAAAATGATGGCCGAACTGGGTTTTATGGGAATGATGGTCGATCCAAAATACGGTGGTTCCGGGCTGGACAGCGTTGCATACGTTTTGGCAATGACCGAAATTTCTAAAGTGGATGCTTCGGCAGCGGTAGTGATGTCAGTGAATAACTCGTTAGTTTGTGCTGGAATTGAAAAATATTGCAATGAAGAACAGAAACTAAAATACCTTGTACCTCTTGCAAAAGGAGAAGTAATTGGTGCCTTTTGCTTGTCGGAACCTGAAGCGGGTTCGGACGCCACTTCTCAAAAAACGACTGCAATTGACATGGGAGATCATTACCTCTTGAACGGAACAAAAAACTGGATTACCAACGGAAACTCTGCTTCAACGTACATCGTAATTGCACAAACAGATATTGAAAAAGGACATAAAGGTATCAATGCCTTTATTGTTGAGCGCGGTTGGGCTGGATTTGAAGTAGGTGTAAAAGAGAAAAAAATGGGAATTCGCGGGAGTGACACGCACTCTTTGATGTTTACCGACGTAAAAATTCCAAAAGAAAACAGAATTGGTGCAGATGGTTTTGGTTTTAATTTTGCTATGGCTGTTTTGAACGGCGGTAGAATTGGAATTGCTTCTCAAGCATTGGGAATCGCAACTGGAGCTTATGAATTGTCGTTGAAATATTCGCAAGAACGTAAAGCTTTCGGAAAAGAAATTTTCAAACACCAAGCCATTGCTTTTAAATTAGCGGATATGGCTACTCAAATTATGGCCGCCAAAATGCTCTGTTTGAAAGCTGCTTCAGAAAAAGACGAAGGCAAAGATATTTCGCAATCAGGTGCGATGGCAAAACTTTTTGCTTCTCAAACAGCTATGGACGTTACGATTGAAGCGGTTCAAATTCATGGTGGAAACGGCTATGTGTCGGAATACCATGTAGAACGAATGATGCGTGATGCTAAAATTACCCAGATTTACGAGGGAACTTCTGAGATTCAGCGTATTGTAATTTCAAGAACATTGGTAAGCTAAGACTATATTATTTGATATAATAAAAAGCTCGAACATTGTTTCGGGCTTTTTTTTTTCGATTCAAAACTTTCGTACTTTTATAATCCTGTTACTTTGTGTATGTTCGACGAATTAAAATATTGGTACTTGCGAGATCACAAGCTGTTTTGGACATTAAGCATGTCGCAAATCAAGCAATTATGTATTATTACCGGCTTTAAAAAAGCCAAAAAAGGCGAAGTCATTTATTTTTCATCGTCGGATTTGCCTCGCATTTATTTACTAAAAAAAGGAAAAATAAAAATTGTCTCTATCGATGAACAAGGGAAGGAAACCATCAAAGAAATACTTCAAAAAGGTGATTTGTTTGGTGAATTATCGCTGGAAGCAGACGACTCTGTTAACGAATACGCCAAAGTTTTAACTGATGAGGTTTCAATTTGTAGTTTTTTATTGTCTGACTTTGAAGATTTATTGGTTCGAAATCCTACTTTGGCATTGTCCTATACAAAGTTTGTCGGATTAAAAATGAAACGGTTCAAAAACAATTACTCTGACTTGATTTCGAAAGATGCCAAAACCAGATTATCCTCTTTTCTAAAGAATTGGGCAGAACGAGAAGGAATTAAGGATGGTAAAAAATATACCATCAACAATTATTTAACCCAAACCGATATTGCCCAAATCATTTGTACATCAAGACAAACCGCAACCTTATTACTAAATGAATTGGAAGGGAAAAAAATTATTTTTTACAATCGAAAAGAAAATATTATTGACGATATTGACTGGCTGTAAATAAATCGGACAAAATGTAAACTATCCGACATTTTCTTTTTTAATCACAATATATCTTTGGTTAATCGAAAATTAAATTGCTATGAAATCGATATGAACAACACGTTTGCGCAAGCAATTGAAAATGCTTCGCCACTTTGCAAGCTCGGGTCATCGAACACCGATGAAAACTATAATATTGTGAGATAAACACCCAAAAATAAAAGCGTTACCATATATGACCGCTAAAAAATCCCCTTTAGATATATGAAATCGAAAATTATTACATCCATTCGCTCTGTAGGATCGGTTCAAAAACACCAAAAAAATAATATTAAAATCATGGGCAAAAAGTTATTTTTCATTACCGTTTTAAGTGTAAGTTGTAGTTTTGGTTTTTCACAAGGATGCAGTGATGCTGGAATTTGTTCGATAGGAAAAGGATTTGACTCCGATGAAAAGGAAGTGAAAAACAATATCGAAGTAGCAGCGATTTTTGGAACTGGTGATGCCAATATTACTTATATTTCGCCTTACATTGCCTACACCAAGAGGTTTAATGATAAATTTTCGCTTAGCACAAAAGTCACATTTTCATCTGCAAACGGTGATTTTGGAACTCGAGCCGCTTTTGGCGACGCTTATCTTATCGGAAATTACACGTTTAAAGAAGTTAAAGAAAAACAATGGAGTGCATTGGCGGGATGGAAATTTCCTTTTACAAGTTCCAATCTCAAAATAAATGGTTTCGCACTTCCTTTGGATTATCAATCGAGTTTGGGTACGTTCGATTTATTTCTTGGAACCAATTTAAAGTATAAAAAATGGGATTTTAATGCAGCAATTCAAATCCCGGTTTTTAACAATAATCAAAATTCCTACTTCGATGAATTTTCGGCATCTGATGATTTCCCTACAACCAATTTATTCGAACGAAAATCCGATGCCCTTTTTAGAACAATGTATACCATTAAACTTGAAAATTCTAAATTTACATTCAAACCAAACGTGCTTTTTATTTATCATTTAGGCGAAGATACATTTGAAAATCAATTTGGTGAAAGACAAACAATAGCTGGTTCAGACGGCTTAACCATCAATGGAAATTTAATTAGCGTATATCAATTAAATAATAGAAATTCCATCGAACTATCGCTTGCTGCACCATTTTTAATACGTGAAATTCGACCAGACGGGTTAACAAGAGGCTTTGTTGCTGGAATAAATTACAGGATTTCTTTTTAATTGTAATTAAATGTAAACCATCTAGACAACAGCATTACAAATACCCTGATATCGTTGCCGTTTTAAATCAATACGCAAATTTACAATCCTAAAAAAAAATGAAGTGTTAGACAACTTTCTTTCTACGACACCTTTTGGTCAAAACGCAACCAAGAGAAGTCAAAAATTCCAATTAAAAAACAAAGTTTCTATTTAAAGACACGACCCATTTTCCCTTATTTAATAGAGAAAAAAGCACTTAAAGAAAAAACATCACTTTTGGAATTATGTGAAAGTGTCGTATGTTTTTTTCCTCAAAAAAAATTTGTTTCTAAAAAACCCATTTAAAGTACGAGCCGTAATATAGATCTTGGCGTACTATTGCAATGGGTTATTATGGCGAAAAATTAGCAGTCATTCCAAAAACTTTTAAAACTATAGAAGGAAATTTATATTTAAGTAAGGGCTAAAATTTAATTGTAAGTTCAAGTTATAAGTGCAACAGATTACAAAAATTACTTCGTCTTATGGATTAAAAATCCTTTTCATCTTTTTAATCTGTGTCAAAAACAGTTGGTTATTATTGCGACAATATCGCTATATTCTTGCTCAGTTTACAATGCTTTCGTTGCTAAACATTGAAAAGCTGTACTAAAAACGAGAACAATTTAAAGAAAAATTCAAATGCAAACTTGCAAAAAATCTAAAACTAAATTCTGTTAAAAATCGTACATTAAAAAATAGATTGGCGAATTATAGTAACGGCACTATCGGTTCAAACATTTTGTTTTAAATTTTGGAGCACCTGAATTCCTTTATACTTTACACAAAACGTATGGTCGAAATGGATCAGGAATTTTAGAATTATCAGATTCAATTTTTATGTTGAAACATAAAACTCATATATCTTTGTGTTTTTTTAGGTTTAGCAAGAATGTTTGGTGCTGTTTTTTCGCATATATTTGTATTCGGAATTGAGGTGCAAAATGATGGATAAACACTATTTCTCCTGCTTTAATAGTATGATATGTTGTTTTATCTTAGTTTATTTTCGTAGGTCGAAAATTTAAAATTTTTAAAAAATAAAATAGTAACGTATGCTAATACCTGCTTTAAATCATAGTCTGAACGAATTGTTAAATCTTTTGCATCAATTATCAGATGATGAATTTGCAGCACATTGCCAAGCCTTGAGCAATGCAACCATTGGCGAGCATACCCGACATATCATTGAAATGTTTCAATGTTTGGAAAAGTTTTACGAAAGCGGAATTGTTGATTATGACAGGCGCGACCGAAATAGATTAATTCAAACTTCCACAGAATATGCAATTGAATGTATTAAAAACATTCAAGAAAACTTAGATAGACCTAACAAAAATATAGCGTTGCAGCAAATAGTTGACGGTGAAGAAATAAGAATTGAGAGCAATTACCACCGCGAATTACTTTACAATTTAGAACATTGCATCCACCACCAGGCTTTGATAAAAGTCGCAATTTTGCAATGTGAAAATATTCAAATTGATGCCAATTTTGGCGTAGCACGTTCTACTATTGAATACAGAAAGCAATGTGTACAGTAAGTTTCGTGCCTTCCAATAACAAAATTATCGTCACCTCCAACCGTGATGAAGCAGTTTTGAGAACAGCGATTCCGCCTAAAACTTACTTAATAGACGGTAAGAAAATTATTTTCCCAAAAGACCCAAAAGCCGGCGGAACATGGTATGCAGTTGCTGAAAACGGGGTTTTGTTAGTGTTGCTAAATGGTGCGGAAGAAAAGCACGAACACCAACCTCCCTACAAAAGAAGCCGCGGTTTGGTTGTTTTAGAAATAATCAGTAGTGATTCGCCAATAGATCATTGGGATACAATAGATTTAGAAAAAGTAGAACCTTTTACATTGGTCCTATTTCAGGATTCAAAATTATACCAATTACGTTGGAACGGAAATTCAAAAAGTAGCCTCAATTTGGATGCTTCCAAAAATCACATTTGGTCCTCCTCCACTTTATATTCGAAAGAAATACGAGAACAGCGATCCCAATGGTTTTTTCAATTTATGGAGAAAAATCAAGGTGTTTCTGAAGATGAAATGTTCGATTTTCACCGGTACACTAAAAATTCCAATACCGAAAACGGTTTGGTCATCAACAGAAATGATGCTTTAAAAACCTTAACCATAACACAAACTGTACTCCAAAATCAAAACATTACAATGAATCATTACGATTTGATTGATGAAAAGACCTATTCGCTAGCGGTTCAAAAAAATCCTAAATCAAAATTGTATTGAAATTATTCTTTCATAAACTGACCCATTGGGAATATTGGCCATTTGAAATTGTGTATATTCCTGTGTATTTTCTTTGGGCATTTTATGCATTGAAAGCCAGATCTATTTTC
This sequence comes from Flavobacterium sp., assembly GCF_044368625.1. Taxonomy (GTDB): domain Bacteria; phylum Bacteroidota; class Bacteroidia; order Flavobacteriales; family Flavobacteriaceae; genus Flavobacterium. The sequence continues at coordinate 8,582 of NZ_JBIPPD010000081.1, forward strand.
TTTTTTAATGCTTGTAATCCTACTATCAAAAACGGAGGTTTTATGATGGAATCAAAAAAAGAAATTTACGATTTGATTCCTCAGCAGTATTATCCCAAAACAGAGTTGATTAAAAAAGGTACTCCTTATGAAAATGTTTTGAATAGCATTCGAGCAAGAGGTATACAATTTCCGCTGATTGCCAAGCCCGATATTGGACTAAGAGGCTCTGCGGTAAAAAAAATAAATACAGCTGCTGATTTAAAATCCTATGGCAAAAAAGCCGATTTTGATTACTTATTACAGGGTTTAATTCCGTTTCCAAATGAAATTGGAATTTTCTACGTGAGATATCCACACGAAAAAAAGGGCAGAATTACAGGAATTGTAGCCAAAGAGTTTCTGACGGTAACCGGAAATGGAATTTTTACTATAGAAGAATTGGTTAAAGAAAATCCGCGATTTGAGTTGCAATTAAAAGCTTTGAAACGCGAATACGGGCAAAAGCTATCGGAAGTTCCTGCTCAAAATGAAATTATAAATTTGGTTCCGTATGGCAACCACGCGAGAGGTGCAAAATTTATGGACAAAACTGAGTGGATAACACCCGAATTGTCGGCAGTTGTCAATACAATTTGTGTACAAATTGAGGGTTTTTATTTCGGAAGAATTGATTTGATGTACCAAAGCTTAGAAGAATTAGAAAAAGGGAAGCATTTTTCGATTGTAGAAATAAATGGTGCGGGAAGTGAACCGACGCATATCTACGATCCTTCTCATTCGCTCTTTTTTGCTTGGAAAGAATTATTTAGGCACATTACTTTCATGTATGAAATTAGCGTTGCCAATCATAAACTTGGATTTCCATATTTAAGCCCTACAGCGGGAATGAAAGAATACCGAATGCATTTGGCGCAAAGCCGCAAAATAGTGCAATTTTAAATGCTCAAGATATTTAAAAATATTGCCATTGGTTTTGTAGTGAGTTTTCTCGGTTCACTTCCGTTTGGCTATTTAAATTTGATTGGTTTTCAAATTTATACCCAAAAAGATTTTACGTCCTTGATTTATTATCTTTTCGGAATCATTACCGTAGAATCGATTGTTATTTATGTAACGCTTATTTTTGCAGCAAAATTGAATAGCAATCGAAAACTATTTCAATTTATAGAAGCGTTTTCAATCGTCTTCTTGTTTTTACTCGCATATCTTTTTTATTCACAATCGGAAGTTTCTGAGCAAAACACTTTGACTAAGTATCTCAATTATTCACCGTTTGTCATTGGGGTAATTTGTAACGGGGTCAATTTCATGCAAATTCCTTTTTGGCTGTCGTGGAATTTATATGTGATTAATGCGAAATACATCGACACAACGAAAAAGAGCCAACCCTATTATGTTCTAGGAACTTTAGGTGGCTCGTTTATTGGAATTTTCACTATCGTTATGGTCTTGAATTATGCTAAGGAAAGCACCTCGTTTGTATCCCAGCATTTAGTTTCCTTACTTATTCCTATATTTTTCTTGGTTTTAGGATTTTATCAAGTTTTTAAATTTTGTAAAAAGTATTTTTACTAACGTTTTAAACTAAAATGACCACGGTACACTTTTCCATCTTGTCGCGTTACCACAAACCAGTAATCATCGGTAGAAACTACATTCTGACCATTATAGGTACCATCCCAACCCGTTTCGCCTCCTTTTAAACGAATTATAAATTTACCGAAACGATCAAAAATATCTACATTTAGTTGAGGCTCGAAACTGGAAAATTTGATTTGCCAAGTATCGTTGAAACCGTCTCCGTTTGGTGTAAAATATTTTGGGTAATTGAGTAAAACAAATTCACCCTCAACAGTGCCGCAACCATATTCATCCTTCACATACACCGTATAAAATCCTGGAAGCAGATTGGTAAAGGTACTCGAAGTTTGAAAAACAACATTATCAAGGGAATACAAATAGCTTCCCAAACCAATAACTGTAATTGTTGCCGAATTATTAGATGACGACCAGTCGGAGGTTTCGATGCTTTGAATGGTGGCGGGACCAGAATTGGTAACAATAAAATCTTTGGTAGCATCACAACTAAATACGCCATAGATGTTTTTCACAGTAACCGTGTACGTTCCAGGCTGATTAACGATGATTGACTGAGTTGTTTCACCAGTAGACCATTCGTAACCTGCAAATCCTGGATCTGCGGTCAACTTTTTAGTAAATCCATCACATATAAAGAGCTCACTAGTGGGGGTTAAAACAGGCACCGCTCCTACTGCCACTTGGAAAAATGTAGTTGCATAGCACAATTTAATCGACTTGTGTTCCACGCGTGCATAAATAATTTGCGGGTTCGTAATATTGGTGTACCCATCTGGTAAGGGATTTGCTCCTGTATCGGCATCAGCTTGTGTGAGATGATAGCTTAAGGAATAAATGGATGCTTCTTGGTTACCTAAAATCTGAGAATTCTGATTTACCAGAGTAAAAGTATCAAATTGTAGTCCGTCATCACGACACTCGAATAAATCACTCGGTTTAGTTGCTCGAGTGAGGGGTAATAGTGTTCCCACCTCAACAGATATATTTTTAATATTTCCGCAAAAATCTGTGGCAAGAATATTATATATACCGGGAGTTAAATTTGAAAAAACGTTATTAGAACCATTGTTTAAAAAATACGGCTGCGTGATTTGAAAATCCAGTGGTTCGACGCCAATTACATCAATTACTACGTCATTAGCGCCTGAACCTCCCACACAATTTAAATTATAAACTCCAGCAATAAGCAATTCCGCAGAGACAATAAATTCAGCATACAAATCTGTACATTGTCCCGTTGGAGTCCCATTTCCAAAGGTTGCAAAAACTTTTATAATTCGGAATTCGCCTTCAAATATATTTAAAAGCGTTCCAGGGTTAGCCAAAAGTACACCGGTTGTTGCGTTTGGAATAGCTCCTTCTACAAATGCTGCTCCAGTATTGGGATGTCCCCAAGTACTTGTTGCTGGAAAGAATTTTTGCAACCAGAACGTTTTCCCTGTAATGGATTCGTCAGTGTCATTCATTATTATATCAAAAGCCCCACACTTTCGATTGATGGAAAAACCATTATTACTACTATTATATCCTAGAACATCGATAGTAACTTGAGAATTGTATCCACAAAAATCTACTGCTGTAAAGGTATAAGTTCCTGCAGGTAAATCGCTCATATAAAAATTACCATCACCGTTAATATTACTACTTACCTGATTTGGAAGTGGTTGTTGATAAGTAGCTGGAGCAGCAGTGATAAAAACATTTACAAGTACTCCATTGCTATTTGATAACTTTACAGATCCAAAAATAGGGCTACAAGTCGGTCGTGTTTCCGCAACCAATTCGCCAAAAACAAATTCAGGAATATTCACCGTCTCTTCAAACTCATTTCCACAGTCGTCAATAAATGAAAATACATAATCGCCTACTGGAAAATTTGATGCCACAAATGTACCTTGAGCATTTACGAGTGACATTAAATCCTGGGGTAGGGTTCCGGTATATGCAGCGGGAGCTTGTAAAAGACTAATTGCAACAATTTCTCCGCTGTTAGGAATACTAATAACAATAGTTCCAAAATTAGAACCACAACCATTATTTGATGTTACTATATTGGGAGTAATTGGTTTAGGAACTAGAGAAAAATTTAAAGTTGCAGTTCTGCCACAAGAATCTTGTGCTGCAAGTACATAAGCGCCAAATGGCACCGTATTATCCTCATCGCCAAATGGTACTGTAGAAGTCGTAAAAGGACCGGGATAATTTGGATTAAAAAGTACGGGATTAAAGTCAGACGGGGAGGTAAAATTTAGCCCAAAAGGGGGAAAATAGTTTTTAATAGTGATCGTGAAAAAAGGTTTCCCACAAGAGTCTTCAAACTTTGCAAAAGTTAATTTTGGTCTTGGATTTATTTGAAATGTTTCTGTAAAAATATTATTGCAATTATCTATAACTTCAATTTCTACTGAAAATAATTGATTACCAAATAAATTAATTACTTGTGCCAATTCAACAGTTGAATCTGGACCTGAGGTAATGGTTTGTGTGTAATTTTGAGCGACCGCTCCACC
>NZ_JBIPPD010000363.1:0-3489 GCF_044368625.1 Flavobacterium sp.
ACCACTCCTGCTACTTTCACACTTTCTGCTCCACAGCTATTTGCATGCAATATCAATCAGTATGTTGATTTATACCCTAATAGCTTTATTACTTTATACAGTAACACCTTTACTACTACTACTACTAACGGTAATACTACCAGGGTGAGAGTTAATCTTTTAGGAACAAATGAGTTTGATGCGATAGATTTTAATTATTTTACACCACAAGTTAATAGGGATGTTTTTGAATTCGGGCCTAGTCCCTATAGAATAGTTGTATATGATAGTAATAGTGTTGTACTAAGAGATACAGGGTATGTCTTTCCGAATATTAACAGAGAATGGAACTACAATAATACTGCTGCAGCATCGCTGAACTATTATAATACTCAGCTACTAGCGCTAGCTAATCAAAGTATAACTGGATCCACCTCCGGGACTACAACACTAACTAATTTATCAGTATATCCGGGTAGCGACTACATTGATGTTGTTATTAATTCACCGTTTATAGGTACATCGTGGGAGCTCATTCTAGATACTACAAGACCGGTTATAGTACCTGTTCCTGTCTCACTTCCAGATCTCGACTGTTTTACTATATATAATTTTATCGACAATGTAGGTGTTTATGATTATACTTATCAATTAGACCCTGCTGGTGGTATCATAATACTAGATTTTACAAGTGATAATGTAGATAATATTCCTAATAAACTTGAAATAATACATAATAACATTAAGGTATCTACAACTGGTATATCATCCACTAATACTGGGCCTTACGACAATGTATACGGTGTTAATCTGATACCTACATTAACGCAAGCTATATCTACCGATCAATTTATATCAACAGCTAAGTCTCCACCAACGAGATATGAAGAGTTTATTAGCGAGACTTCAATAGGTGACATAACACCTACCGGGCAACAACTCTTATGGTGGCAGTATACACCAGAAGATTATACCAATTTTAATGCAATAACAGCAAGATTTACAAGTCCTGTCACTATTATATATACAACTAATGAGTTTAGAGTAAGAAGACTTTGTACTAATCAAACACCAACACCTGCACCGTCTAGTTATCTTTACCCTACCTTCAACGCTCAAGATAATATTACACAAAATAACGGCACGTTTACAACGCAGGTTATACCATTAACGTCAGCTGGAAATAACAGAGTAGTGATAAATAATGGTTCCTTAAATTCGCGTATTATATTACCTCTCACAAGCTCCTCTAATAACGTTATAGTAGATAGCGGTACGACTAATTCTTTAATAATTTTACCAACAACTTATTCTGATAATAGTATTACTATTGATAGCGGTACAGCTACTCCGTCAATAATAGAGCTCAGCATTACAGGGTCTAATGATGTAATTACTGATGATGGTATTTTGATACCCCCTGTAATAGTCTTTACAGCGTATGTAAGCAATGCTGTAATTATTGATGATGGTACTTTTTATTAATTTATAAAAGCATTGAAAAACAAACATAACAAATAAATAATAATATGGCAACACCTATAGGTTATACACTAGCATCTCTTTTATGCGGAAATCTACCAGATCTAACTACCGCTGCTATTAGATCTATAGTAACCGCAGATGACGGTGAAGATCAAAATAAATTTCTCGCAGATATAGCTGCAAGTGCAGATAATTACACAAGTAACATTTATTCTACTCAATTTATAAGAGATACAGGACCAACTTTTACCTCTTTAAGCGGTGTTTATCTTTCTGCTGCATCTACCTCATTTAACGCTATAACATCAACGATATACGACGGCAGCACAACTTATTATATCTACAATTATGTTGATACAGGCGATGTTAATACTAGTAATATTATTTCATATCAAAGTAGCACAACACCTATTCAAGGACTTACGTTCTATAAAATAAACAATGATAAGCTTATATTTTTTAGCGATACCGGCATTCAAAGTAGCTATACATATAGATACTTTAACGAGCTTTTACTTGAAGGTAACATAGGTAACTTAAATGATAATGTTGTAGGAGTTGCTCTATTATCTACTTCGCATGTACTAAATATTAATAATACTTCGTATACAGATATTTCCGGTCATGTAGTTGCAACTACAGTTATACCTACTTATGTAGATTATACCTCTTACACCGCAAGCCTAAAGACACAAACCTCTTTTCATGATTTTACGCCTCTCTCAGCTGGCAGTGTAGGTAGTGTAGTGTTTTATTTATCACCGTCGGATGTACCGCAGAATAGAACTCTTATTTGCGCAATAAGTGGTTCGCAGGTTAATTACACTACTACTATTGGGCAGGATGTCTATTTGAGATTGTTCGAAAATACTATACTGAATATAAGTTAATCGAAAGTTAGATTCTTCCTAGAGTTGCTTCTACAGTAAGATCGTGCTTCATCGAGTGAAACCTCTCTTCAAGATATTTTTGAAAAGCGAGAGGTTTAATCCAATCATCTGTATCCATACTTTCGCCTAGCTCTTCGTATTTTTTTGATACTTGCTCGATACCTTCAATAAGACAAGCCCACCTTGTGAGCTCATCAATATCCATCTCTTTTATCGTTCCATTTTTTAGTTCGAATTTGAATTTCTTCATACCTTATTATCAGAGAGTTCCTTCTCTTTTAATTGGGTAAAGACATTAGCAATGTTTAAAGGCTCTGTTAGCAGCACAGTTTCGTGATTTAACTCTACCTTAAATCTACTACCGCATTTTTCGCATAGGAAAGAATTATCCGTGTTATAAAACACTGGTGCAGGAAAAGTATGCTTACCGCAAGGACAGGAAATAGGTATGGTTTGCAGATTTATAATCTCTTCACTTAAATCTGGTTTATTAGAATCAGTATTTTTTAACGAATATATATAAAATCCTAAAAACTGAGCAATAATTGAACCAACAACACCTTGCCAGAACCCTATAATATCAGCTAGTACAAACCCTATACCAAGACTAACCAGTAAAGTTATACCGAGCGAAAATGTTAATAATCTAAGCATACTTTATTTTATATTATAGATATAGTTTATCAATACAATTAGATAAATCCATTGTTATTTTTTGCGCTATATCATCTATAATTTTTGAAGCATCTTTAATAGCTTGTTTATCTCTTTTTGGTTCTTTTTCTGTACGATTAAGACCTTTTTTAATTTCTATAAGAGATCCATACATATCACTTAAATGCTCTTTAAATGTTTCAGCAGTAAAAGGCAGAGTTTTAGGTGCTTTCTGCTCTTGTTCTTCCTTTTGATGCACTTTAAATTGATCAGATACATCCATACTTAAGTTAGGAGCAGAGTTTGATGCGTGTGTAGAGTATGGATTAGTTGTACTATTCATTGTAAATATTTATGCATTTGAATAAATAATTGTATGAGTAAGTTTGAAAATAGATTCTTTAAAGTACTAAGCGAACAGGATGAAGACAGAGCAGCTATGCTATCTACATTAGATAAAGATACAAATCCTGAGGATTTT
>NZ_JBIPPD010000082.1:0-12591 GCF_044368625.1 Flavobacterium sp.
TAAAAAAAATAGTTTTGATAATCCAATTGCCACAACTGATTTTCACCTTCTTTTGGATAGCGTTCGTTTAAAAAACAAATGGTTTCTTTTATTTTATTTTGATCGATTGCAAGGGCAATGCATTGTGTTGGATTTTTTGAGGAAGCTTCAGGGAAATCAATTTTCATTTCAACATTGGAAGGAATCACAACTGTTTCACCCGGTAAATATTCAAACTCGGGCATGTCAAAAAGATGCATTATTTTCTTACCTCGCAACATACTCGTTACGACTAAATCATTAAATTTTAAAGGTACTAGGTTTGATTTTTGATAGGTTTCAAAAATATTTAACTCACAATGGTTTAGAGAAAAAATCGATCTGTTTTCTACTAATGTTTTTAAAGATTTTTCTTCAGTTAATGCAGGAAGGTGTAATAAGTTTTTGTGTAAGTTCATACTTTGCTGATTTTTGAGATTAGCAACCTAAAGATAAAATAAACTATTTACAAATGACTTGTTATTGCTAATTTTTAACTAAAGTAACTCCTCAACATGCTTTTTGATGTTTTCAGAAATTTTTTGAGTAGGTAAATCGTTTTCATCTGTACCAAAAGGATCTTCAATTTCTTCTGCAATCAATTCCAAACTTGCCAAAACATAAAAAATAAAAACAACAACCGGAATAACATAATAGCCCAAACTAAACGCGTATCCAAAAGGCAATGTCATGACATAAAAAAAGATGAATTTTTTTATAAAAGCACTGTATGAATACGGAATGGGTGTGTTTTTAATTCGTTCGCAAGCGCCACAAATTTCGGTAAACGATTGCAATTCTGAATTGATAATAATAAGTTGATCGCCCGTTAGTTTGCCCGAAAGGTAAAAGTGATTGATTTTATCAAACATTTTCTTGGCAACTTGATTTGGCAAATGTATTTGATGGTTGATTTCTAACTCCAAATCATCAAAAAGTTGCATGGCAGTTTGTTCATTCTTTAAATGATTGTTGAGCACGTTTGCATAATGCGGAATCGTTTTTCGGAAAAAATCTTTGTCTTCCTCTAGTGTTAAAATTGCACTTAATTTGAGGGCCAAATTCCGACTGTTGTTTACCAAACTGCCCCATAGTTTTCGACCTTCCCACCAGCGATCGTAGGCCGTATTGGTTCGAAAAACGAGTAATAACGAAATCACGAATCCCAACATTCCGTGCATTATCGTGATATTTTTGATATTACTATTGGATGATAAATTCAAATATTCGACTTCTAAATATTCGATTATTCCGCAATACAAACCTATGGCAAACATGATCGGCAAGAGTTTCCGGAATGTATCTGCTTTGTGAAAACGGAAAATAAAAGTGAACCAATCTTTGGTATTATATGAAACCATTTAACTACATTTTTTTCAAATTTAAGTCAAAAAATAATGGATACAACTACTTAAAATCAACATTTGTAGCAGGTATAATTTTAGTAAAAATAAAAACAGAAGCTATTCCTACTAAGGGAAACATCCAAATTATCAATACACTAAAAATTCTCGACAGCACATTGTAGGGCTTGTTTATAATTACAAAGGAATAAAAAATATTCGCAATCAGTAAAATAAATAAAAGGACTAATAATTGAGAAGTTGAAATTGCAAAACCCATAGATTTGATTTTTAAGTAGCAAAATTTACTCAAAGATACGCTAATTCATTTATTGTAACACTATTGCAAATTCAATATTCCAGCCAATTCTTTTAAAGCCACTTCCGATATTTTTGCTTGAAACTGGGCGTTACTGCTTCTAACCTTAGCATTGATGTAGTTAATTTGAGCAGTTCGAAATTCTAAAGTGGTGTTGGTAATGGTTCCAATTCTGAATTTTTCAAAAGTAATGTCCATATTTTCCTTGGCAATTTCCTCATTTTTGGTTTCCAGTTTACTCAATTGCAAATTGGTTCGATAGGTTTGATAGGCCGTAGAAAGTTGCGTATTCAATGTCAATTTTTGTTGGTCAATCAATATTTGAGCATTTTCAATTTGCAGTTTAGCAATGCGTTCGTTTCGGTTTTGCAATCCACCGTTAAAAATGTTCATTGTTGCGTTTATTCCGTACACAAAACCACGTCCAGAAGATTGCGTGATAAAACCCAACGAAGCTTCCTGACGGGTAAAATTATATCCCGAACTGATGTTCACCACCGGATAACGGTCGCCTTTTATTTGCTTTAACTCGAGTTCGGCAATGCGTTTATTGATTACTTGGGTTTGCAATTGAGGATTTTGTTTTTCGGCTAAAGTCATCAAATCGGGAAGTAGTAAATTCTCGTCAATTTGCACTTTTTCAACCACTTTAAAATCTGTTTTGGGATCGCGGGCTAACATTTGATTCAATAAAATTTTGGTATTGGCATATAGTTCTTGTTGTCTCAAAAATGCAGTAGTGTCGGTGTTCAAGTCCACTTCTGCATTTAACATTTCTAGTTTCGACGCTTTACCAATTGTATATCTATTTTTTGCCGTAACGATTCGTGCATTCGAAATAACGATGGTAGTATCCAACGCTTTTAGCTGTTGCTGTTGTTGAACGATATCATAATAGGTGGTAATGACGTCGCTGATTCTGGTGAGAATCGTCATTTTCAATTCGGCATCGCCCAATTTTTCCAACTCTTTCAATTGATTGTGTCGTGCAAACATTCGCATACCGTCAAAAACCGTCCAGTTTAAAGCAACGCCATAGGTTAGATTGAGATTTTTGGCATTATCCAACTCTCGTTCCGTACCATCAAGCTGGGTTTGTTTCGTGTTTAAAATGTTGTTGTTGTTAATAACATTTGCATTCAAACTTGGTAAAATTCCGGCATTGGCCAAACTCACATTTTGTTCATCGATCTTCAAATCATTCGAAGCAATTTTGATTTCGAAATTATTTTCTAAAGCAATTTTCACAGCTTCTTCAACAGTTAGCATTTCTTGGGCATGCAATCCTAAAACACTTGTAAAAAAGAATGCAAATGCAAAAATGATTTTACATTTCATAGCCTTATTCATTTTCATATTCTTTTATATTATCAAATTCGGGTCGGTGTTTTTTCGCTCGCGACCACATAAAATAAATGGCTGGAATGACAAATAAGGTCAGAATTAAGGAGAATAATGTTCCGCCCACAATTACGACTCCCATACCAATTCTACTCGTAGATGCTGCTCCAAGTGACATAGCAATTGGCAAAGCACCTAAAGCAATCGCTAAACTTGTCATTAAAATAGGTCTAAGTCGTGATTCCGATGCTTCCATAATGGCTTCCATTTTTGTTTTCCCTTGTTCCCGAAGCTGGTTGGCAAATTCGACAATTAAGATTCCGTTTTTAGTAACCAATCCAATGAGCATGATGGTACCAATTTGACTAAAAATATTCCAAGTTTGGTCAAAGAGCCACAGCGAAAATAATGCTCCAGCCACCGCCATCGGAACAGTTAGAATTATGATAAATGGATCGATAAAACTTTCAAATTGAGCTGCAAGAATCAAGAAAATAAGCAATAATGCCAATCCGAAAGCAAAAGCTGTATTGGAACTACTTTCGACGAAATCGCGGGATTCACCTCCCAAATCGGTTGTAAAACTGTCGTCCAAAACTTTTTCCTTCACACGTTCCATAGCGTCAATCCCGTCGCTGATACTTTTTCCGGGAGCTAATCCCGCCGAAACAGTAGCCGACATATATCGATTATTGTGGTACAATTGAGGCGGACTACTTTGTTCTTCGATACTCACTACATTGTCCAGTTGAATCAACGCGCCACTCGTATTTTTTACAAACATCGAGGTCAAATCCATTGGGGCGTTTCGGTCTTTTTTGTCAAATTGCCCCATAACCTGATATTGTTTCCCATTCATCATAAAATAACCAAATCGCTGGCCACTCAACGAAAGTTGCAAGGTTTGCGCCACATCAATTACAGAAACGCCCAAACTTTGTGCTTTTTCTCGATCAATGGTAATGTAAACTTCTGGTTTATTGAATTTTAAATTCACATCAGTTATCGAAAAGGTAGGGTCGTTAGCTACTTCATCCATAAACTCAGGAATTTTTTCTTGTAATTTTTCAAAATTTTGAGCCTGAATAATGTATTGAATGGGCAAACCACCGCGACGGTTTACAGCAATCGTGGGAGATTGAGAAACGGAAGTTTTGGCATTTACAAATTGCTTGGTCCAATTGGTCAAATTTTCGGCAATTTCTTTTTGAGATGTCTCTCGTTCACCAGGTTGTACTAATGCAATTCGGGCAAAACCACTGTTTACAGATGATGAACCAAAACCAGGTGAGGTAATAATCAAACTCACTTTTTTCTCAGGAATTGAATCGTTGATGAGTTCGGTCAATTCGGTCATAAATCGATCCATATAATCATAAGAAGCACCTTCGGGAGCGGAAACGTTTAAACTAATGTAACTTCTGTCGTCATAAGGTGCGGTTTCTTTTTGTAGGGTTCCAAAAAACAAGGCAATCATTCCAATGCAGACAATTAAAATTGGAAAACTCAACCATTTACGTTTCATAAATTTAGCTAAAGTATCCGCATAACCTGTATTTAGTTTTACAAAATAAGGCTCGCTCCAATTGTAAAATTTGGATTTTTTTTGTTCGCCACCTTTCATCAAATAGGCGTTTAACATTGGGGTTAAGGTTAGCGATACAAAAGCCGAAATCAAAACGGCAGCTCCTATTACTACACCAAATTCCCTAAAAAGTCGTCCTACAAATCCTTCTAAGAAAATAACGGGTAAAAACACAGCTGCAAGAGTTATCGAAATCGAAATTACTGCAAAGAAAATTTCATTTGAACCTTTAATAGCTGCTTCAATAGGCGACATGCCTTCTTCTACTTTTTTAAAAATATTTTCCGTAACCACAATTCCGTCGTCAACAACCAATCCCGTTGCCAGTACAATTGCCAAAAGTGTCAAAACATTGATGGAAAATCCAAAAAGCCACATGATAAAAAATGTTGCAATCAACGAAACCGGAATGTCAATCAGCGGACGGAAGGCGATGGCCCAGTTTCTAAAAAACAAATAGATGATTAAAACCACCAAAATGATGGCGATTAATAAGGTTTCTGCAACTTCAATAACTGCTTTTTTTACAAAAACGGTGTTGTCAATGGCAATGTTCAATTTGAAATCTTTCGGTAAATCTTTTTTTAACTGTTCGAATTGAACATAAAAAGCATCGGCAATTTCCAAATAATTTGTTCCTGGTTGCGGTATAATCGCCATTCCCACCATCGGCTGTCCCGAATCGCTAAGCTTGGTTTCTAAATTCTCTGCTTCTAAGGATGCTTTACCGATGTCGCTAAGACGTATCACTTTTTCGCCATCGGCACGAATAATAATATTATTAAATTGTTCTTCAGTAGAAAGATTTCCCAAGGTTTTTACCGTCAGTTCGGTGTTGGCTCCGGTTAATTTTCCCGATGGTAACTCTACATTTTGAGCATTCAAAGCATCTCTCACTTCGGAAACAGTAGCTCCATACGAAGCCAATTTTACCGGATCAATCCAAAGTCGCATCGCATATTTTCGTTGTCCCCAAATTTGAACACTACTTACGCCTGGAATCGTTTGAAGTCGTTGTGCAATAACATTATCGGCGTAATCCGAAAGCTCCAAAACATTCTTTTTATCACTCTGAACCGTCATTGTAATAATCGGATCCGAATCGGCATCAGCCTTTGAGACTACAGGTGGAGCATCGATATCTTGCGGCAAACTTCGAATGGCTTGCGAAACTTTATCGCGAACGTCATTTGCAGCGGCTTCCAAGTCTTTGTCTAAATTAAATTCGACCGTAATGTTGCTCGAACCTTGATTGGAAGAAGATGTAATGTTCCTGATTCCGTCGATTTGATTGATTGCTTTTTCTAAAGGTTCGGTAATTTGTGACTCAATAATATCGGCATTGGCTCCCGAATAGCTGGTTCGTACCGAAATTTGTGCTGGATCAATCGAAGGAAATTCGCGGATTCCGAGGTAGGTGTAACCAATTATCCCAAACAGAATCAGCGAAAGATTCAATACAATGGTAAGAACGGGTCTCTTTATACTTAAAGTTGATAAACTCATTTGATTTAGGATTTTAGTCCCGAAGCTTGGGGATTAGATTTAGGATTTACCTATATCGAAAATTTATTTTTGAAGTTTTACTTTTACAGGGCTTCCGTCTTTTAGGGTCATTACGCCCGAAGTCAGGATCGTATCACCAACTTTCAATCCAGAAGTGATCAGGATTTCTTTGTCGGTTCGCGCTCCGGTTTCGACAATTATTTCTTTGGCTAAACCATTTTCTGTAACAAAAATTTTCTTCCCGTTTTGAATTGGAATCAATGCTTCGGTAGGAACGAGTAGGGCATCGGTCAGTTTTTCTAGCGGAAGCGTGACATTTGCAAAAGTTCCTGGATATAATTTTCCTTCCGGGTTTTGTGCAATAGCTCGAAGTTTTAAAGTTCGGGTTGTCACTTCAATTTCAGGTTCGATGGCATAAATTTTGGCTGCAAAAACTTCATTGGAACCTGCTGTTGTAAACGAAAGTGTGTTGTTGACTTTCATTTGTGAGGCATATTTTTCGGGAATTGAAAAGGTAATTTTGAGTTGAGTGGTGTTGACCAATTTGGCAATCAAAGTCGTTGGCGTTACATAGGTTCCTTTTGAGATGGAACGTAAACCAATCTTTCCCGAAAACGGCGCTCGAACAGTTGCCTTTGCCAATTGGGCTTGAATGAGCTGGGCTTGTGCTTTTGCAGAAAAAAAATCGGCACTTGCAATGTCGTATTCTTCTTGACTTATGGCTTCTTTTTGCAATAACAACTTGGCTCTTCTTTCGTTTTCTGAGGCTAATTTTTGAGCCGTTTTTACTTGTGCCAATTGTGCTCGAAGTTCCAAATCGTTTACTTTTAACAATACGTGGCCCTTGGCAACTGTACTTCCTTCTTGAAAATTGATACTTTCCACAATTCCAGAAATTTCACTTCGAATATCTACTTGTTCATTGGCTTCTATCGATCCGGAAAGCGAAAGGTTATTGGCAAATTCTTGGGCATTCAACACTTTTCCACTGACACTTATGGGTTGTTTTTTTGCATTTCCATTATTTTCATTTTGCGCTTTTTTACTTTTATTCTCGGTAATTCGATAAGCAATAAAGGCTCCAATTCCAAAGATTAATATAGCGTAAACAATGTATTTTACTTTCATGATATAATTTGATTGTGAAAAAAGCAAAACTAAAGTTTATAAAATGGAGTATTTTCTAGTTAATTTTTTTTTAACAAAAGTTTGGTGTTAATTTTTTTAACTGATATAGTTCCAAATATTTTGTTTGACCGAAATTTCTATAAAAACTTTTCGCAAAGTTGCGTGTTCGGGTTTTTCAAGTGGTGCGTCATTTTTCAAGATTTTCAACGCATGATGACGTGCCAATTCAAGTATATCGCGGTCTTTGACCAAATCAGCGATTTTGAGGTTTAAAATGCCGCTTTGCTGTTTACCCATAATATCGCCTGGACCACGAAGTTTCAAATCTACTTCTGCAATTTCAAAACCATCGTTGGTTCGCGCCATGGTTTCCATCCGAATTTTACTATCGGCAGATAATTTGTGCGAAGTCATCAAAATGCAATAACTCTGTTCGGCTCCGCGACCCACACGACCACGAAGCTGGTGCAGTTGCGAGAGTCCGAAACGTTCGGCACTTTCAATAATCATGACACTGGCATTTGGAACGTTTACACCTACTTCAATCACCGTTGTAGCTACCATTATTTGCGTTTTGCCTCTAATAAAACGTTGCATTTCCAACTCTTTTTCAGCGGGTTTCATTTTTCCATGCACAATCGAAATGGCATAATCCGGAAGCGGGAAATCGCGTGAAATGCTTTCGTATCCGTCCATCAAATCTTTATAATCCATTTTTTCCGATTCTTGTATCAACGGATACACTATGTAAATTTGTCGGCCTTTGGCAATTTCATCCCGAATAAATTTCCAAACCCGCAATCGATTGGAGTCAAAACGATGCACGGTTTGTATGGGTTTTCGGCCGGGTGGCAATTCGTCGATTATCGAAATATCTAAATCGCCGTACAAACTCATTGCCAAAGTCCGCGGAATCGGCGTTGCCGTCATAACCAAAACATGTGGTGGGATAGCATTTTTTTTCCAAAGTTTTGAACGCTGTTCTACTCCAAAGCGGTGCTGCTCGTCAATAATTGCCAAACCTAAATTTTTAAATTTGACTTTATCTTCCAGAAGCGCATGCGTTCCTATTAACAGTTGTAAAGAACCGCTTTCTAGCTCTTCGTGGATTATTCTTCTATCAGCAGTTTTTACTGAACCTGTTAATAGTTTGATATTCAAGCCTAATGGAACTGCCAGTTCTGAAAGTCCAATAAAATGTTGGTTGGCTAAAATTTCTGTAGGCGCCATCAAACAAGCTTGAAAACCATTGTCCAATGCAAGAAGCATGCTCATCAATGCAACAATGGTTTTTCCAGAACCCACATCGCCTTGTAAAAGTCGGTTCATTTGAGATGGATTTCCCATATCGTTCCTAATTTCCTTTAATACTCTTTTTTGGGCATTGGTCAAGTCGAACGGCAAATGATTGTTGTAAAAATCATTAAAATTTCTTCCCACATTAGTAAAAGGATGCCCTTTAATTTTGTGCTTGTGAATCAGATTTTTTGTAATCAACTGCATTTGAATAAAAAATAATTCTTCAAATTTGAGTCGGAATTGTGCTTTCGCCAAATCTTCGTTGCTTCTCGGAAAATGGATATTGAATAGCGCTTTGTTTTTCGAAATCAACTTCAGTTCGTTAATTAAATAATCGGGTAGTGGCTCGATAAAATTAAGTTCGGGTTGTGCAAATAATTGCTCAATCATTTTGATAAAAACACGATTGGTTATCCCGCGATTGGAAAGCGTTTCTGTTGATGGATAAACGGGTTGCATCGCCGAACGCAGACTTTGTTGGTGCTCCAAAAGCAGCTCAATTTCGGGATGAGGCATGTTGAAAATGCCATTAAATGCGGCACATTTTCCAAAAACAACCACATCCACATTGAGTTTCAAACTTTCCTTAACCCATTTTTGACCTTGAAACCAAACGAGTTCCATTTGTCCCGTTTCGTCTTTGAATGTTGCCACAAGTCGTTTGCCTCGTTTCTGTTCGATGGTTTTCAAACTGATGATTTTGCCGATTAATTGTACCTCGGCATTGGTTGGGGTGAGGTCATTAATTTTATAATATCGAGTTCGATCGATGTATCGGTTTGGGAAAAGTTGTACTAGATCACCGTATTTGTAAATACCCAATTCCTTACGCAGTAATTCGCCGCGACTAGGACCAACGCCTTTGAGAAATTCGATTGGAGTTTGCAATAATTGGCTCATCTGTAGTTTTTGCAACAAGTGGTGTATAAAAAAGCGAAGATAGTTTTTAATTGGGAAATTTGGAAATGAGCATTTGCACAAAGATATTTTAGAATACTTTAATTTTTCTTTAAAGAAATTTTGGTTCTAAAGCTTTATATTTGAAACTAAAATTAAAATAAATGTACACACACCTTGCACTTCTTCGCGGTATCAACGTTTCGGGACACAATATGATGAAAATGGAAGTACTAAAAAGTGCGTTAGAAACTATTGGTTTTCAAAACGTACGAACGTACATTCAGTCGGGAAATGTATTTGTGAATTCCGACGAAGAAAACGCGTCTAAAGTAGGTTTTGTAATCAAACAAGAGATTTTCAAAACCTTTGGTCATGAAGTTCCAGTGGTGGTAGTGAATCAAAATGATTTAAAAAATTGTTTAGTTCACAATCCTTTTTTGAAAGATAAAGACTTGGATACTAAAAAATTATATGTGGCTTTTTTGTCCAATACACTTCGAAATGAAAGTATTAACGATTTAAAAATCAGTCAATTTAAGCCCGATGAAGCTGCAATTGATGGCAATAAAATATATATAAAATACGCTATTGGAGCTGGAAAAACCAGATTAGATCAAAAATATATCGAAAAGAAATTAAACCTTACCGCAACAATTAGAAACTGGAATACGGTTACGCAGTTGTTGAAAATCTACGAAGGACAGTAAAATTCAAACCCAAACCAGAAGCATGTTTGCATCTATTACTAAAATAAAATGCTTTTTGTTGCTACTAATTTCAAATGTAGGCGTCGCACAGCAAATTTCCAGAGTCGATTTTAAATCGGTAAATTCCAATTTGAGGATTAATTTTAATCAACAATCGGTTGAAGGAACGGTTACTTATGAATTTGACATAAAGTCATCTATCGACACCATTCGCATTGACGCAAAAAATATGATTTTTTCAGAAGTAAAAATAAACAAAAAACCAGTTGTTTATAATAATTCAGGCAAGGAATTGCAATTGTATAAAGGATTCAAAAAAGGGAAAAATACACTAACCATAACCTATAAAGCAATACCGAAACAAACACTATACTTTGTGGGCGATGGGGATGGAAAGCAAATATGGACACAAGGTCAGGGTAAATTTACCAGTCATTGGTTGCCTAGTTTTGACAACGAAAATGAAAAAGTCATTTTTAATACGACCATTTCTTTTAGCAGCGATTTCGAAGTTATATCAAATGGCGTTTTAGCAGAAAAATCCCAAAAAGACTCACTTACAGTTTGGAGTTACAAAATGGAGAAACCCATGAGTTCCTATCTCGTTATGTTAGCCATTGGGAAATTTGAAAAGAAGATTTTAAAAACAACTTCCGGAACTCCACTTGAATTGTACATAAGACCTGAAGATGCTCCTAAATTTGAACCAACGTATCGCCATAGCGTTCAAATTTTTGATTTTTTCGAAAAAGAAATTGGCGTTTCATACCCCTGGAAAATCTACCGGCAAGTTCCAGTAAAAGATTTTCTTTATGCTGGTATGGAAAACACAACAGCTACGATTTTTTCACAAGATTTTGTTGTAGATACCATCGGATTTAACGACCGAAGTTATATCAATGTCAATGCTCACGAATTGGCACACCAATGGTTTGGCGATATGATTACTGCTAAATCTGGAAAGCATCATTGGCTTCAAGAGGGTTTTGCCACATACTATGCACTATTGGCAGAAAAAGAACTTTTTGGTGATGACTATTTTAACTGGGAATTGTATGAAATTGCTGAGCGACTGATAAGTGCTTCCAAAACAGACAGCATTCCGATTTTGAATGAAAAAGCAAGTTCGTTAACTTTTTATCAAAAGGGTGCGTGGGCTTTGCACTATTTAAGGGAAAATGTTGGGCCTGAAAATTTTCAAAAGGCAGTACAAAATTATTTATTAAAATACCAATTCAAAAATGTAGATACGGACGAATTTCTTGCGGAAATCAATCAAGTTTCGAAGTTTGATACGGATGCATTTAAGAATAATTGGTTGGAAAGTCCTGTTTTTCAAACCGATGCTGCAATGAAGATTTTGAATGAAAGCTCTTTTATTCGAGCGTACTTCGAAGTCTCTGAAATGAGAAGAAAGCCTTTTACGGAACAAGAAAATACGTATGTAAATGTGTTGAAAGGAAACGCGTTTTACCCATTAAAGGAAGAAATTATTTATCAGTTGCAATATGTCCCATACAACGAGAAACAACAAATTTTGAAACTAGCGATGCAAACTGGAGATTATAAAATTCGGCAAGCTATTGCAAAAACGACGGATTCCATTCCCTCGGATTTTAAAAATATGTATCTTACATTATTTGAGGATCAATCGTACATTACTCGTGAAATTGCCTTAAACAAATACTGGTCTGAATTTCCAGATGAAAGGATTACAGTTTTAAACCAATCAAGATATTGGATTGGTCTCAACGACAAAAATTTGAAAGTTTTATGGCTTACGTTAGCTTTGGCAACCAAAGACTTTGAAAACGATAAAAAAGCACGTTATTATGATGAATTATTGGATTATGCTACTCCAAAATATGAGAGCAATTTACGTCAAAATGCAATTGCAAAATTATTGTTTCTGGACAAAAACGATCAGAACACGTTAAAATATTTAGTTAATGCGTTGGTAAGTCACAAATGGCAATTTGTGAAATTCGCACGAGAAAATATCCGAAGTCTTTTGAAAAGTACTATTCATCGAAAGTTTTTTGAAGAAATGTTGCCACAACTTCCTGAGCGAGAGAAAAATCAGTTGGGTCGTTTAATTAAGGAAGTAATATGAGAGCGTTAGTTATTTCTGGAGGAGGAAGTAAAGGGGCATTCGCAGGAGGAGTTGCTCAATATCTAATGGAGGTTCGCGGCAATCAATATGATTTGCTTTTAGGAACTTCTACGGGCAGTTTGCTGATTCCTCATCTTGCTTTAGGAAAAATTAATAAGATTTATGATATTTATACAAATGTCAATAAGCATAATATTTTTAATGTTTCTCCTTTTATTATCATTGCTATCCGAAAGTTTTGACGATTTTAGAAATAAGCATTGTAACTGCCTATAAACAGGTCAATATTTCAACTTTATGCTGAAAATAAGTCAGAACTGAATTCTAATTGC
>NZ_JBIPPD010000349.1:0-3457 GCF_044368625.1 Flavobacterium sp.
GCCTGAGTCGGAGTTGTCGTGTCCTCCGTGCTTCTAAGTGTAGTTATCCCCTCCTTCAATTGCGCAGGCCTTCTGGCGAGAGCAGTTCGATCGGCTCATTCGCTGGCATCCGGTGGCGTTGAAGTTATCGTTGTCGATGACGGCTCCACCGATGCAACCCCTCAGGTCTGCGGTGAGCTGGCTGTTCGCTATCCATCGTTGCGCGTCATTCGGCGTGTCAATGGAGGGCTTTCTGCAGCGCGCAACACGGGCATGGATGCCGCCAACGGTGAATTCATCTTCCTGTTGGACGCGGACGACGAACTCATTCCTTTCGACCTCAGCTTGCTGGAGCAGTTCGAGGGTGATGTTTTGAGAGTGGGGGTCGAGGAGATTCTGATCGACGGCAGCCGAAGTCTTCGTCTTCAGAGATCGGTTGCGACCAGCTGGGCCTACGTCTACAGGCGCAGCTTCATCGTGGCAAATCAGTTGCGCTTCGCGGAAGGTTTGATTCACGAAGACATGCTCTTCACCATCCAAGCCTTGCTCGCGGCCCGACAGGTGGCCGCCACGGATGTGCTGGCCTACCGGTACATCCGGCGGCCCGGATCCATTACCCAGCAAGCCAGTTACGCGTCGCGGCGCCGGAGGGTGGCAAGCGAGATGGTGATTGCGCGCGAACTGACTGCGCTGACGAACGCCCATCCCGAAGTGGACTTGTGGTTGTGGACTTCGGGTGTCATTGATTACGGCTGGAATTCAGGCCAAGTTGCAGACTCGCGCAGGCTGGCATGGCGCCTTCTGGTGGGCGAATGTCGGTTCTTCCTGAAATACAGACTCTGGGGCCTGTACCGCAGCCGCAGCGAGGTGCGGTGGCGGCTTCGTGTGGCTGCGACAAGGTTCCTGTTCCTGCGAGACCCAAGCAGCATGGGCGGCCCAGCGCGTGGCACGCGTGCGGCGCCCGGGCAGATGAACCACTGAACCATGGCGCTTGTCTCTGTCATCTGCTGCACCCACAACCGCGAGGCATGGGTTCGCAGCCATTTCGAGGGCATGCGCGCTCACCTCGGTGAAAACATCGAGCTGGTCTACGCGCTGGACAACTGCACCGATGGCACCCGCGCGGCGCTGGAACCGCTGGTGGCTGGGTACCCCAACGTTCGCGTGCTTGACCACCGGGGCGAGCGGGGCCTCTTCAATTGCCGCAACTTCGGCATGGCGCAGGCGTGCGCGCCCTTCATTCACTTCCTTGACGACGACGACAGCGTCGAGCCCGGCTTCTATGCCCAGGCCTGCCAGGCGCTGGGGGCCGAGCCGGCGGCCAGTGCAGACCTGTACCTCGCCCGTTTGCGCATCACTGGCGACGCCGGTCCTGGCGAGGAGCGCGAGGTCATGCCGCAGCACTTGCGGGATCAGGCCGTTTGCAAGGGTACCGAATGGCAGCTCGGCGGCGACTTGTTCGGGCCCATCCTCGAAGGTCAGCTCTACTTCAATGGCGCCAATGCGCTGTACAGCGCAGCCCTGCTGCGGCGCTATGGCTACCGCAGCGAGCTCAAGAAGAGTGCCGATTGGCTTTTCATCCTTGAAGCTGCTTTGCGCCAGCCTTTGCGGGTGATCCTCAATACGCAGATGGTGGCGAACTACCACGTGCATGCGGCTTCGATGAGCATCGGGCCCGACAAGGCGTTCTGGAATGCGCGCGTGTTTGAACTCTTGCTGGCCATGGCCGATGAAGGCCCCCAATGGCGCCGGCAGATTCAAGAGCGCTGCGCGCTGGCGAACTTCCACGCGGCTTATGCGCAGCGTCGCCTGGACCGTGGCTTGTCGCGGTCACTTTATTGGCGCTCTTTTTTGCTCAAGCCGCGTTTGCAGCCTTTGCTGGCGATAGCGAAAACCTGGATAGGCTGAGGCCCCGGCCCTGCCGGCCGGGGCAAGGCTCAAGGCCGCCTGGGCAGGCCAGGCGCCAGTCGGGCCTTCATGTAGTGCAGGGCTGCCCTCAGCTCCCGCCAGCGTGAAGCCAGGGGCGCCGCGGTGCGGCTGCGCCAGCACTCGCGAAGACTGCCCAGCCAAGCCCAGTACCAGTGCCGCAGGGCGTCGCGCCGCATCCTGCTGTCGAAGAGGCACTTCATGTAGTAACCGCCGCGCCCCTTGTCATAGGCTTTCAGCAGCGTGGGCAGGTCGGCTTGCTTGCGGCCGTGGTGGTGGTAGACAACGGGCCGGGGGTCGAACAGGCCGTCGTAGCCGCTGGCGGACGCGCGGGCGAAGATGTCGATGTCTTCGAATGGAAAAGGTGTGCCCGCACCTATGGTGTCATCAACGCCACCGATGCGTTCTAAGGCCTCACGCCGGATGCAGAAGTTGGCGCCCTGCAGGCTGCCTGCCTTGATGAAGCGCCCGGTTTCGTAGCGCTGGGCTGTTTCGCGATAGTCGACCGTGACCTTCGCGTCACTTTCGTCCCACAGCAGGATGCGGCCTCCGAAGAATGCTGCGTCGGCGTTTTCACGGGCGACCAGTTCCCATGCGCTCAGAACCTCGGCGGCCGGGTAGCAGTCGTCGTCGGTAAAGAACAGCAGCTCGGCCTTGGCAAGCCGCCTGCCATGTTCGCGTGCGGCACCGAGCCCGACCTTCGTGCATACCGTTGTGACGAGGGGCAGCCCGCTGGCAGCGTAGCCTTGGATGATGCTTGGGGTGTCGTCGGTGGATTGGTTGTCCACGATGATCAATTCCCAGGCAGCGGTGTACTTCACCCGGGTCCAAGCTTGCAGCGCCTGCGCAAGCTGTGACGCGCGGTTGCGGGTGCAGATGATGACGCTGATGGCCGCTTGCGAACCCGACTGGGCGCTCGGTGCCGCAGGGCTTGCAGGGAGTGTTGACAGACTCATGGGGATGCCTCAGGTCGTTCCTGCCGGTGCTGATGGGCTGAGGTTCGAAAGCAGATGGCCCCGCCATGCCAACCCAGACTTCAGTCGTGCCATCAGGTTTGAAGGGACCATCGCGAGCGTGCTCCTCTTTTTCCTGCGTTCTGCCGCGGGCAGCACGCCTGTGGTGAGCAGCTCAGCCCAGTGCCGGGCCGTTGCCTCATGGCTGAAGCCCAGCGCGCGAGACGCGCCGCCGGCTTGCAGTTGCAGCAGGAAGGCGCGGTCTTGGTGCAGCCGCAGCAGCAACGCTTTCATGGCTTGCCCGTCGCTCACGATGAGGCAGTCTTGGCCGTGCTGGCCGTGGTGGGCATAGGCCGCCTCCTTGCCCACGACAGGCACCACACCCCCCAGCCAGGCGTTGAAGAGTTTCGTTGCCGGTTTCTCGGGCGCCGTCCAGCTTGCCGAGAACCTGCGAACGGCGATGGCGACGTCCACATCGCGGTAGTCGGCCCAGTGGTCGCGGGGTGGAATGCGGAAGTCCAGGCCCTGCGAGGTGCACCAAGCCGTGAACTCAGGCGTGCGCAGTTCGGGGGCCAGGTTGTCGGCTTCACCGAAGAACG
>NZ_JBIPPD010000083.1:0-12576 GCF_044368625.1 Flavobacterium sp.
AACATATTGCCACTTTTTTTTACCTAAATATACTCTTTTTGGCAATTTAACTTCGCTTTTTATTACTATTTTTATATACAAGTTATTAACAGACAGATTGTTATAACATATTTAAGGAATGACTAAAATAGTATTTTGAAAAGTACTAGTGTCAAAAGGCACCGCTCCATCTTGCAAGGCAGGATCAATTTCATCATCGCAGATGGAAGTAAGATTTTCAGGAATGGGAAAAGCTTCGGGTAAATCATCGACGGTAAAAGTTATGGTAGAGGTATATTGACATTGTTGTCCGAAATTATTTTTGACCGTAAAATTAATGGTTTGAGAAGCCGTAACAAAAGGATTTGGCAATGGACTGGGTAGTTAAACGCCATTTTCATCGAAGTAAAAAACCGAAACATCCGTCAATCCGTTTAGTAATTGGGTTTCTAAATTGGTCGTGTCAAAAGCGAAAATGCCATCGTGGTTGTCGTCACATTCCTTTAAAAGTTGCGGTTCAACTAGGGGAAGGGGTTCTACGGTTAAGGTAATGTGGTGTCCCAATCCCAAACATTCGTTATTGACTTGGCTGTCCACCCGAACGTAAATATTTTGTGTTCCCGGATGATCGGTATTGGTGTAATTTGTTATGTCGGCAATTGCGTTTTGTTCTGCCAATGCATCTGTAAGATTTTTATAATACGTAATGTCCAGTAATTGTCCTGGAGGATATAAATCTTGAATTTCGGCCGTTACACTACTAAAGTTAAAGGTTGCAACTCCATCTGTATTACTTCCTGAAACCGCATCATCACATTTATTAAAAACTTTCTGAAACGAAGCGGGAATTAATGTTGTAGAAACCTGCAAGTTGATTTGTGCCGTGCTGAAACAACCGTTACTGTTTTCCACTCGTGCAAAAAGGGTCTCGTTACTTACGGTTTGATTGCTGTAATTTGTTGTGTTGGTTATGGTTGCTGTATTGTCTTTTGCATCTTGAAGGGTAGGATGGTAGGTAATGCTCAAACCTTCGGTAGTATTGACCAACAACGCGTTTACTTCGGTGAGGTTAAAAGCACTAAACCCATCGTTATCGTCGTCACATTGTTTTAAGGTTATGGTGTTGTTTAACACCGATGGTATCGGATAAATTACAATTTCTCTGGAATTTGTTCCTGTACCCGAAGGACTTGTTGCGATTACTGTAACAGTATAAGTGCCTGGATTGGTATAAATATGTGTCGGGTTTAAGTCTGTAGAAGTGGTGCCGTCGCCAAAATTCCAAAGGGTACTGGTTACAGCATTGTTTGTTAATTGAAAAGAGGTTGATGCTCCTACACAAGTATTTTGAAGTTGAATGGTTGGGTTAAAAAAAGACTGACAAAAATTGGGTAGCCCATTTAAGCAAGTTTTTCCGTTTAAATCAATAAAGTTATTTTGAAAACTACAACCAATACCTAATGTTGTGGGGCTATTAATAACTCCAAGTTTTGTAGTATTAATAAGTGCTACATAAATTTTATTGTCGGGACCAAGTTGTAACATTAAAGGATTAGAAGAATAATCATTGAGATTTACAATAAATAACGAGCTTGATATGGGGATTGCATTTAAATCAAATTGAAGTAATTGACCGCCTTTTGTAGCATACAAAACTTTACTATCTATGGAAAATTCAACGCTATAAAAATCACCAAAATTATCTTGAGGATTAAAATACAAAAGTTGTTCATTAGAAATAATACCCGTATTGGTGTCAAAATCAAAAAGTTCCAGCTTTTTTAATCTAAAATTACATGCTGCGAGTTTACTGCCATCGGGGGAAATTTTAATGGCACCAACGGCATCAGCATTATTGAATAACTGACTGTAACCTAATACAACACCTATATTGTTTTGTATAGGAGTTGAACTTAAACCATTGCTAGTTAATAAATAGCATTTATAAGTATTGCTGTTCCAACTATGCGTAATGATCCAATAATCAATATTATTGGCATGTTTAACAGCAGTTAATTTTTCGCAAGTTGGCGTGTAAATCGAGATATTTTTATCGGAAGTAACGGCTCCATTGCCATTGTCTAAATTCATGTCTACGATAGAATAGCTAAATCCATTTGCTTCGGCTATTTCATCAACGGTAAATAAATAATATAAATTACTTGAATTTGGTTTTTGAACTATTAAGGAGGATTGTGTAGCTGATGAATCACCAAATAAGCCAGAACCATTTTGCATGATCTGGTGGTTCTTATTATAAACAGTAACACCGTTTGTGTAAAATAGTAATTGTCCCGAGGCAGTTGACAAAACCGAAGTACCCTCTTCACTAACTAATTGTCCATTGGTCAAGGCTACCGGATTACCACTGTTAAAGTCGAGACCGGCATTTTGGCCAAAATACCAAATGTTGGCTTCTCCTTGTGCGTGAGAAGCCAACACTGATAAAAAGAAACATATGAGCATTAATTTTCTCAAAATATAATTTTTTAAAACGCAACTCCCAATCCTAAGTTAAAGAATGTGTTGGTACTGGAATCTGATTTAAAAAAAACATCCTCTGTTTTGGCTGAAATTATGGTAAGGTTAGTGTCCAGAAATAGATTTTTGTAGACAAAGTATTTTAAGCCAGGGGTAAATGTTACGCCATTTGACGTTACATTACGTTCAGGGGTAATAACTAAATTATTGATAGTTGCGTTTGATTTAAAGGAATCAAAATAATACCCTACAGAAGCGTAACTACTCAACTTGGTATTTTTAAAATTGTAAGCAAGGTTAAAATTGGGATTAAAACCCCATTTATTCGCATAAAAATCAGTTTCGTTGGAATTGTAATAAAATACCCTCAGTCCAACATTCAAATCGACATTATCCCATTTTTTGATGCGATAAATGCCAAAAGCATGCAGCGGATTATTAAAAAGTTCGCTGTTATTATTGGTTAACGCATAACCAAGACCAGCGTGAATTTTTTTTGTGCTTTCATCTTGTGCAAATACAGAAATACTGGTAAATAGCATTGCCGTCATCAATAGGTTTTTCATTTTGTTCGTTTTTAATTGGGCCATTCTACAAATACTTTAAATTCTAGGTTCGCTGCGGGAAAGGTGTAGGTTATGGTGGTTGGTTTTGTAGCTAAATAGTTTAAAAATCCAATTTCTACATAATCACCCGCACTGTAAGTTAAATCCTGTCCTACATTAGGACCATCTGCATCTGCAAGACCAAAATATAAGGACAATTCGGGTTTTAAATACAAGTTGGCACTACTGCAATTCCAAGTTAAATTACCTTGGTTTTGCAACACCTCTGAACGGTACCACGGTTTGAAGGTATAAACATTTTCGTAGGGCAAACCGATTAACGGCTTCGATAATCCGAAAACTACATCAGCAAGACTTTCTGGGTTGGACGCCGGATACTCAGGGTCAAAAACGGTGTTGATGCCATTGAAAGTAACAACCTGAATGCCATTTATTTTTATGGCATTACCTCTCACCACATTTACATTAATACTTTTCTCAATGGTTACGTTGTCTTTATTTCTGGCCCGTACCGAAATGGTATGCGGCCCAATATCGTCGAAGTTAAAATAATAATTGTAATTCGTACCAAAATTAAAATCCACATAACTTCCGGTAGCAAAGTTGTTTTTTGAAATCCATGCTTCAGTGATTTCTTCATTAGCTGAAAGATTTACCGTAAAAGGTTCGTCAACCGCTATATTGTTGCTAGAGGCTTCTAGTTGAACTGCAAAAGTACTTTGTGGTGTGTTGCTGTCTTCTGAGGAGCAATTTGCTAATAGGAAAGATAGGAATATAAAAATAATTTGTTGTAGTTTACTTTTTTTTATCACAATTTTTTTCATATGTAATTAATAATCCATTGTCAAAAGGGAAACTTTTTTCTTCAAGAACTGAATCCTTTAAAATAAAAATTGAAATGCCATAGTATGTGCCAGATTGTGCAGAATAATATTCTCTACACACTTTTATGGTATCATTATAAAATCTATAATTTCCATACAAAGGTCTTTTAAATTCATCAAAAGAAATTTTATTATAATAAAATTCAATTTTACCATTATTTTTAAATTTTATTACAGGTTTATTCTCGTTAATTAACTTATTCTCTTGTTTAATAAATTTACTATTTACTTCATTAACATTAGAAATATATTTTTGTATATAAATACAATTTGTATCAATAGAACTAATTGCAAAATTTGTATCTATATGATTGACATTTTCAAAACATAACTGTTTTCGCGAGTTGCAGGAAACAAAATAAAAAAAAAACAATATCAATAGTGCTTTATTTACCATGATGTAAACATATTTGGAGTTTTATACTGAAAATAACTATTCCAATTCCACGATAAATTTTCAAAACCTCTGTCCTTTATTCCATTATGAATAAATCGGTTTTGAATTGCATGCCTAACATGTTCACTATTAACTCCTGCTCTAAATCCTTTATAACCAACAGATAGTGCCCCTAAACGATATTTAGTCCCAGTTTCATTAACATATCCGTGGCGGAATTTTCTATTATAATTGTCCCTTAATTCAGGATTATAGGTTGGGTTTTCTAATTTTGGCTTACCATTTCGTTTATAACCAGTTATGATTTTTTCTTCAGCTGCTTGATTTTCAAGGCTTCTATTTCCGGTCATCAAGTTAAACCCAGCTGCGTAATCACCAAAAGATAAATTTAGTGCAGCGGTTCTATAACTATCACCTCGATCACCTAAACCCGCTTGTTTGATTCCAAATCCTCCATCATTTTCATACATTGCTTTAAATTTGCCACTTTGAATCCCTATCAAGCCGGTTCTTTGCCCTAAATCTCCTTCCCAGAAATTAGTACCTAACGTTAATCCTGTTTTACCATCGTCATAACTCACTAACGCGGAGTATCTTATTTCTCTTGAGTTTGCTCCAAATCCGTTATAATTAGAATATTCAATTATCCCATACCCGCCTGAAACACTAAAATTGCCATCATCATAGGTAACCCCAAAACTAACCCCTGCACCTGCTGAGTTTCCAAAAACTATTGATGGAGATGCACTTATTGTCAAGTCACCAATCGGTACACTAATTACTGGCATAAAACCTGCTGCAAATGATGACGTTATTAATTGGCCAAATCCACCCGCAGAAAAAATCGACATTGGAGATAATCCAGCCGTTATACCCCCTATTATAGCCCCTGCACCAATAGCCATTCCAAAACCATCCCATGACCAATTACCTGTTTGAATTGCATGTGCTACATACGAAGCCCCGCCACTGATAGCTCCAATCATAACACCTATCAAAATTGGAGTCCATGGAAATTCTCCACTAGGGTCGCTAAACTTCAATGGATTGTTTAATACATAGCCATACCTGTTATAAGCTTGTGTACTAAATGGGTCTGCAACGAAATTATCAGGTTGTAAAAATCGATGCACTACTGGGTCGTACAAACGACCGTTCATGTGTATAAGATTTACGCCTTGCAAATGTTCGTGTCCGGTATAGCCTCTGTCTGTAATTGTTAACTG
The DNA here is from genome assembly GCF_044368625.1 of Flavobacterium sp. GTDB lineage: Bacteria > Bacteroidota > Bacteroidia > Flavobacteriales > Flavobacteriaceae > Flavobacterium. The sequence continues at coordinate 5,534 of NZ_JBIPPD010000083.1, forward strand.
TGTAAGAACGTTTCCGGCTCCATCCTGTACTTTTAGAACATTACCCCAAGCATCAAACAATCGTTTTTCGACTACTGCACCTGCTTGATTGGTAACGGCTACAATACTACCCAGATAATCACGGTGTAAATATAAATAATTTTGTGTTGTACCGTTACTTTTTAACATTACAGGAGCGGTGTAAGCGTCACCGCCGATGTAAGTGATAAACTCTGTGTCTACTGCGCCAATTTGTTTGATCTCCATGCTGCCGTCCGTAGAATAATGTTTCCTGAATGGACGGGCCAGTTTATCTGCTTGCAAGCCACCGTAATACATAGTAGAACGGCTGTTGTTCATATTATAGATGAAGCTTATTTTGTCTTTGCCTTCTTCAATAATGTCAATAGGGCTTTTAAACGCATTATAGGTTATGTCCAGAGCGGCTCTACTTTGATAATAGGCAGCATATTCGGGGGTTGGAACAATGGAACTGTTTTGAAAATGTTTGGGAACATTAGTTGCTGGGTTTACATTGGTATAATTGTAACTACCCACATTATTTTCGTCGATTCGTCCTAAATTATCATAGGTTTGACCATCCGTTTTTAATTCTATAACCTTTATATTATCTACTCCAAAACTTAATGGTCCTTGAAAGTTAGTGTCATTACCCACTACAAATTTTATATACACTTCTGTGTATTGCGTAACTGTGTGCTGCACTGAAAAATCAATTCCTGTGGCATTAACGTACTGCGTTTCTATAACTTGATTTGTTGTTGGATTACGTTCAACAACACTAATTTTAACATAATTATTTACACCTATTAGAGTTTTAAAATATATTTGACCTGTGATTTGTAGTTTTTCTCCTGGGGTTGCGTTATTTTTAATAATTCGCTGTGTCCCTTGAAAATTTAAATTGCTTGTAACTTTCAGTCTTGAGTAAGAAGGAGTAGTTTCGTTAATAACCGTAACCCCACTATTTGTGGCTAAAAATCCATCAGTAGCATTGCTAAATGTAAAGTTTAGTATTTCTTTATTCGCACTCCAAGTACTCAACCGGTCTAAATTGTCGTAGGTAAAATTTTCCTGATGGTTAAACATACTGTTGTTGCGGCTCAATAAATTCCCTCGTTGTGCTTCAAAAGAAGTATTTAAAGTCATGATATTCGCGCTTGGCACTCCCGTTTTATCATGTTTAAATTGGGTAGGAAATCCAAACTGATCGTACGAATTGGTTATGTTTATTCCATTGCCATAAGCAGCTGTAACCACTTGTCCTTTCGCATTTACGGTATTGGTTTGCCATAAAACTTGACTTGTAGCATCGTCTAAAATTTGCCAATGCTGTCCGTTTTTATAGGTGTTCTTTACCCATTTATCAGATCTTTTACCATTTGTTGTATTTATTGCAGTGTAAAGCTCCCTTGCTGGTCGGCCAAAAGCATCAAATTGAATGGCTCTTTGGTAAAAAGCATTAAAACCACTTTCTTCAGTAAGGTTTAGTCGTTTATAGTTGTCATAACCATACGTGTATAATGTGTGGAATCCACCTGCAAAATCATCATATCTAGTATTGGTCAGTAATTTAGTTGTTGGATCATTATAGGTATAGGTAGTTTTTGTATTAGTAGGGTCACCTCCTGTCCCTACAATTGTTTTTTGTGTGACTTTACCAACATTATTAATGGTGTAGTTAGTTTCTCCTTTTGGGGTTATCTCTTTAGTTATTTCGCCAAATTCATTGTATTCGTACCTGTAAATTCCTGCACTAGGATCATCTAATTTGGTTTTCCTGCCCCATCCATCTTGTTCAATTTTAACTTCAACTCCTTCAAAATTGGATGTTTTGAGGTTTCCGTTGGCAAAGTGCTTGTATGTTATCGTTCCCTCATTATCGGTCATTGACACAACAGCACCTGTACTATTTTTAACAGCAGTTGAATTTCCTACTCCTGCACTTGTCGCAGCTGCTGAACCCGAATAGGATATAGAGGTGCTAGTTGTTAAACCTGAATAGGTAATATTGTGTATTTTGCCGGTTGGCTCAGTAACTTGGGTCGGTCGCCCATAAGCGTCATAAGATGTTGTGCTAAATAATCCCGACCATTGTGGTTGTGTAGCAAGCGATGGTTCATACGCTTTAATGAGCCTGTTATAAATATCGTATTCATTGGTTTTCCAACTTATATTAGATTGAGAACCGGTAACATCATTTATAGTTTTATATCCTTCTGCGATTTTTCGCCCTAAATCATCCAAGCGAACGATACTTTTAGAGTCATCATCACCTGTTGAAGTAATTTCGAAATAGCCGCTAGATCCAGGGCTTATCCACGAATAAGCAGTGGTTAAACTTTTACCTAAATAATCGGTTTCTTTTATTTTTTTACCCCAAACATCATATAAATTGGTTGTAATTAAAGGGAATCCAGGATTTGATGGGAGTGTTTGTGTGAGAAGCAAACCGTTACTAGAATTATACGTATAAGTAGTAGTCAAATCTTCAATATCTTTACTAGACATTAAAAATCTTCCCGAAAGATCATAAGTAAAATTTGTTATTCTAGGTGTAAGCCCTACGGCTGTGATTGTTTTTTTTGTGATGTTTCCAAATACATCGTACAAATTATCTTCCGTTAAATAGTTTGTGAGATGTCCTTTCTTTTGTATTTTGGATACCAAATGATCGGAGTTGAACGTATATAGTTCCTCACCAGTCATCGTGTCGCCGTCATGATTTAAAGTAGCGTTTTTCTTTTTTAAACGACCTACAATATAAGTAGGACTGCTCACTAACGGAAAATATTCAAGTGCTACGGTTTCGGTTTTTTCAATTATTGAACCATTTTTTGAAACAGATGTTGTAGATAAAGGATTATTATAATTATCAAAAGAAGTAGTAACCTCATTTGACGTACCATCTAAACCGTTGACAGAAACTGTAAATGGGTTGTTTAATTTAAACACTTTATTAGGTAAAAGTGCTAATACTGGATTCGTATAAGTCATATTAGATTTACTGATAAAACTAGTAGGTGTGTACATAGAAAAATTACCGTCAACTTCGCCTAATGCAGTCCAACTTTCGCTTACCGCTCCTCTTCGGGTCATATCATGCTTTGTTACTGATGATATTGGTTGGGTATCTTCATTAAACCAATTCGTTCTTGCCAACGCTCGAAAGCCAAGAAATCCTATTCCTTCGAGATTTGTAACAGCACCGTAATAGTCAAATTTCTGTTTTTTGTATTGTGTTGCCGAAACTTGTTCGAGTTGTGAAACAACTTGGAAACCAGCCGCCAGCTTTATATCAAAATTTGGGTAGCTTTCGGTATATGTTGAGGGGGCAAATACGATATCGCAACTTGAATTCAGAGGGCAATCGGCATTTAAAGCTGCATAACTTATCACTTCCTTTACACCGTTACCAAGGGTTATTTGTTTGAGTCTAGTATCTGTTGCATTATCTTTTGGAGAGATAAGACTGTAAATGGTGCTATTTGAAATGAAGCTTATTTGTTTATTTGAATTTGCTTTGTCAAAAGATAACAAAATAGGAATAGGGAAACGATTTAAACCATTAACATCAGTTTTTTCAGTGTACATCGAAGATACAAAAGTCGCTCCTTTATTAGCAAAATATCTTACAGATATATATCTATTATTGTTAACAAAATCGATTAGCCCAGTTTCAATATAGTTACATTTTGTTAAAATTAAATCTGTTTTACCATCGTTATTAAAATCATTTGGAATTATATGTTGAACACTTCTCTTGTTTCCATCGTCATAACCCGTAAAGTACGAATCAATTCCTAAATTAGTTTCTGTAAATAGAATAGTCGAACCTGTAGAAGTGTAAGTTGTAAATAAGGGACTATAGTTCTCTTTTGGGATAATAAAATCTGCTTTACCATCACCATTATAATCACCCATTAAAGGCTGTTTTGTTAAAGTGATATTTGGAGAATTAACAGTAGTTATTAAACTTAGAACATTGTTATTACCTAACTGATAAACTCGACAAATACTAGCGTCAAATACAAATAAATCTGATTTTCCGTCCCCGTTAAAATCAGCGACATAAAATTTACTGCTGTTTGAACTAATAATGTTCCCTGAATAATTTACGAAGTTCGAAATTAATCTTCTGTCTAAATTAACAAAATAGGTCTTGCCGCCTGAAACATCAACATTGGTAGATGTATAACAATCGCTTTGACAAGTTTTTACTTCATAACTTGTGCTTTTCTCGATTGCAATGACATCTGTTAATCCATCGCCATTAAAGTCGCCACTAACATATTCTTTTGGAATATCTTTATATTTTGTCACTCCAGGATTTGCGATGATGGCTCCGCCAGTAGTGAAAGGTCCTATCCAATTACCAGGTAAATTATCTGTACCACATATAGAACGTACAAAAAAACTATAGTTCTTTTTTCCTAATAAATTTTGAGCGGTAAAAGAATTTTGATTCACAATGATGTAAGTCCCGACAGGTTCATAATTACTTGGAGCAGGAGCACTATTCGTTTCAAAATAGCATACTTCCCACATCAACGGCAGTGGCGTTCCAGATTGTGTCCAGCTAAAAATTGCTTGTCCGTTTAATATGGCACTTACTGCTAAATTTGATGGGCTTGGACAAATAGTTGGGTTTACGACGGGCCCTCCATCAAATGGATCTTCGATAACAGGTTCATTTCCTCTTGCTGAAACAGGTTCATTTATTTTATCTAATACATTTTTGCCTGTTTCATCTTCATCATAAGCTGTTTTATTTGCATTAGGCAATACATCACAGTGAATTAAACCCGGACATGCATCATAGTAAGAAAGCTTTGGAAAAGCATAAACTTTATCATACTGAAATAAAATGGGTTGCGAAGGGCTTGTTGATAAATTTTTAAAAGTGGTCTGCCCAGTAGTATTATTAAATTGTACGGCACACCATCCTTGCATAGGCATCAGTTTGTCACTATAATTTAGCCATGATGTGGGAAATATATCAGAAAATGTACCCACATTGTGTTCCCATCCAAAATCTACACCGCTATTTAAATTATCAGAAGTAAATAAATAGTATTTTTTCTTCGCTTCATTGCCTGTGGTTGGATACAAAATAAAATCTAAATTGCCATCCCCATCAAAATCACCAGAAATAGTTGCAGAGTTATCAGCTCTAATATTGCTAATACCAGAAAGACTTACATTATCAATGAACGATATAGCTTCTCCCGTAGTTTCATAATTAAATACAGTTGGATTAAAGCTTTTGGAATTATCACCACTTTTTTCTGTAATTCTTTTCAATCGTTCATATCCCAAAGTTGTGCTTTCATGCCCTAGGATGTAGTTTCTGAAACCTATGCCATTGCCCTTTACTTTTATTTCGCTTAAAATATTATTTCTGGTAAAACTTTGCCCTCCAATATAAGCCTGTTCAGGTCTTACTCTATTTTTGTATTCAAATAGTATCTCATTAATAGGAGCCGTAGTCAGTCTTGTACCGTATTTAATGGTACTAATGGACAAATTGTTGTTTGCAAGTAAATAACTGTAGGAAATCCTTACCCCTTGCGGATTTTGCCAATATGTAATTGCCCAATCTGTTAATGATCTCGAGTTGGTAGAATTACCGTAATGGGCAATTGAACCATCAGGATATTGTACAATGAAATAGGCGGGACCATAATTACTTCCGTTTGGATGCACTCCATAAGAAGTTACTTGCACATTAGAAAAAGCTTCGGTTTCATATACTGTGCCATTAGCGCCATATATTCCTGAAGTTCCATTTTTCACCATTAATCGTTGCCCATCAAATGAAAATCTATCTAGACTATTGAAATCTACACCATCAATAATGTTGTCATGAAATTTAGTAGTTGAGGTTCTTGATATAACAGAAACACCAGTAATATTCCATCCGTATCCTGCTAAGCCGTTACCGCCTTGGCTATTATATCCTAAGGAAACTTGAGGCACAATACCATTAATTCCTGGAGGAACGGCAATAGGTATATTGTAAGCTGCCCCGCCTGTTAAAGAGACGGAAAGTTGACCTTCTGTAACTCCTACTTCTGTGGAGCTACCTGTTGGAGGACTGACAGAAGGAAGTGTTGTAAGATTACTGCCCTTTTTTACCGGTTCTAAATTGCTTTGTGCTTCGGTTCTTTTTATCGGTTTTAATCCCCGGATTGGTGTACCTCCATAAACATCTTCTTGGGAATATATTAAGGCACTGTGACTTAACAGTAAAAAAAGTATAAATTTTTTCATGGCTCTTATTTTTTAATGATTTTTATAGATTTGAACTCGCCGTTTGTGTACTGTAAAGTTATAAAGTAAATACCTGCTGGATATTCTTGAAAGGAAATGCTTTTTGCATTTTCATTTTCTAACTTGCTGTACGATTGTATAATTTGTCCAGTCAAATTAGTAACATCCATTTTAGTGACTTTATTTTCGTTTATCAATTCCCATTTTAAATACAACTCTTCTCTAACTGGATTAGGATAATATGAAATGACGTCTTCGGGGAAAAATTTTTGCAGGTCTTCGTCTTTTAGTTCAGAAACTTCTTTAACTTCTTGATTAGAATTTCTTGATGCACAAGTTGGACACCAAGATCTTTGAATTTGATTTCCAGCAGCATCGTATTCAAAACGAATTTTCGATCCTTGCGAATAAACATTCCCAAGAAAAAAACAAGCAAAGAGAATAAATAAAAATGGCTTCATAATTTTAAATTTTTTTGGATTTAGAAAAGTTTTTAAAAAAAAGGCATAAAAAAGCGTGAGTACTTCATTTACTGTCCTTGAGGCTCTGGAATGCCCAACGTACAAATAAACAAAGCCCACGCAGTGCATGGGCAAAGTCTATTCTCGTACGTTTTAAAATTTTCCAGATTTCAAGAACAAGAATAAAGCAATGCTTTATATATTTTTATGTATATCCGTAATTGCTCATATTTTTGTATATTTGTTTGATAGATAAATTATTGGGTATGAATATTTTTAGTTTTGGAGTCGAATTTAGTAGTGAAGCCA
>NZ_JBIPPD010000373.1:0-3452 GCF_044368625.1 Flavobacterium sp.
GAAGCGGAGTAATGATGACAATATAATTGAATCATTTTTGAATTTCCGATACTTGTCTTAAATTGAATTTGAAAGTGATAAAATTTTGTAGCCGTTTTCATCGTTTTTTAAATCTCCTATATTTACTATGGTTTCAGCCTCAAATAATGTCAACATAAAAAAATAAAAAAATAAATAAAAAACTCACTATTAAAAAAAACTTGTTTTTTTGTGCGCTTATTTCTTCTAAGGTAAATTTATGTCATTATATACCCGTGAGGAACTTCTCACAGAAATTGCAGAAACAAAATTAGAAATTAAAAACCGCAAGGGAATCTCTCAATTCAATTTCTCGACAGGAATGGGTTCCCAAGGTGTCACAAATCGGACACTTAAAGAGCTACGTGACCATCTAAATTTTCTAGAATCAGAACTTGGCGACTTGGACGGAAACGGATTAGTTTCAGGTGACTTTGTTCGTGAAATTGGGGGTATATAATGGGAAACCCAAACCCGATTAAAATTATAACCCCATACGATAAGTTAAATTTTTTCCAAAAAATCAACTATAAACTTCGAGAAACCTTCAAACCTCAAATAATAACTCCAGAAACTCCAGTAAATATATTCAACTGGATGGGTTCAAGTTTTGGAAATTCTATCGGGTGGGGAGGATCAAAATCCAGAGGAGCATTAAACGAAAACCTATCTCGCTACCAAGTCGTCTACAAGGATTACCGAGAATTAAGGAAACAAGCAAGAAAATCATGGGTAGAATCTACGGAAACCCGTGCAATTGTTGGAAGATCCGTAGAATTAACCGTTTCGTCTGGCATAAAACTAGATTGGACACCTGTTTTTTCCATGCTTGGCTATGATATGGAGTCTCAAGATTCCAAAAAATCAGCAAAAAAACTTTTAAATGAAGTCCACCAAAAATGGGTTTTAAGTGCTGAATCTTGCGAATTCGATGTAACCGAACGAAAAAACCTATATCAATTACAATATTTTCTAAGATTAATGTATAGAATCGACGGTGAATATTTTTGTATTTTGCGATATTACGACGATCCAAAAAAAATGTCACCCGTGGGAATTCAAATTGTAAGACCTGAGCAAATCATGAACCCCTCGAAAGCTGAGGACATTAGACTAATCCAAGAACGAGAAAATATTTGCGTCGATGGAATCGAATTAGACAAATACGGGAAAGCTGTAGCATATTATGTCTATGATGCCATGAATTATGTAAGAATTCCAAAAAAAGACCCTATTTCTGGTAGGATCTTTATGATTCATTCCGCAAATATTGAAGAAGTTGGTCAGGTTCGTGGTATCTCTACAATAGCAAGCCATTTGCACGAACTTTCTAAATTAACAGGATTCAAATTAGCTGAATTGCAAGCAGCTCTTGTAAATGCAGTAATGGCAGTTTGGATTGAACCATCAGAAACAAATAATGCAAGCAAAGTGTTTTCCGCAAGCGTAAAAAAAAGATCTGATGAAGCACAGACCGATGTGCCAGGCGCAATTACAACACCGTCCGCTGATTTTGACAAAGCTGGGATTATAGTTCAAAACCTAAAAGCTGGTGAAAAAATCCATTCATTCCAAGCAAATAGGCCAAACGTAAATTTTGAGAAATTCTATGACGCAATTCTGAAATCATTATGTGCATCGGAGGGCATGAGCCAATCAGTCGTTTTTGCAAAATTTGGTTCTAATTATTCCGCTCACCGTGGGGAACTATTATTAACTTGGAACAAAATCGAAATTGAACGCGAACAAATAAATAACGATTTTAATAATCCAGTTTTTCAAATGTGGTTTTGGGAAAGTGTAAAATCTGGAATTATTCAAATCAAAAATTATTCGACTTCATTCCAAAGGGCCGCTTGGGTAAAATGCGATTGGATTGGAATGCCAAAAATCGACATGGACCCCGTTCGGACAGTTCAAGCGGCTTCCATGAAAGTCAAAGAAGGGTTTTCACACCGAGCAAGGGAAACCGAGCAAATAAACGGATCGGAATTTTACGAAAATGTAAACCGTCTATCCGATGAGAATCCAAAATTGTATGAAGCCAACAAATACTTGGTTGAAGTTTCCCAAAAAGGAAATTTAACTATGCCTGAAAATCCAGAAAAAGAAGACGATAGCGAAAAATCTGATTCACCTAACGAAGATAGCGATAATCTAGAAAACGAATTTGAAAATACATAAAATGATATTTAAGATTAAAAAAAACTTGTCGAGTTTTACGCTACACAAATTTACGGTCAATTCAGAATGATTTTTTTAATCGAACCAATATTTTTTGCAAAATATAAATCTGATTTAGAAAGTGCTAAAAATATTAACTTAGATATGTTTGCCGCTCAATCGATGCAAAAAATGCAAGGATTCGGACAGCCTGACAAGCCCGAAAAAAAATATAAAATCGACGATAAAGGCAATGCTAAATTTGAAATCTCAGGTGTATTAAATTCAAAAAGATCATTCTTGGATATGCTTTTTGGCTATGCACCTAGCATGACTTATCCTGAAATTATAGAATCCTTACAAGAAATAGAAAACGATCCTTCGATCAAATCTTTAGAAGTTTTTTTTAACACCCCAGGTGGATATTCCAGCGGAGTTGATGAAGTAGCAGTCTCATTCCAATTATTTTCTAAACCTAAAACTGCTTACGTTGGCCAACAAATGGCAAGTGCTGGATATTATCTAGGTTCCCAATTTGATAAAATTGTAGCAACTTCGGAAGCTTCCCAAATCGGTTCCATTGGAACTATGGTTCAATATTGGCAAAGTCCAGAACAATATAGTTTTAGAAGTTCAGACGCTCCAAAAAAGAACCCAGATCCAACTTCTGAAATTGGAAAAAAATTCATAGTTGAACAGTTAGACGAAATCCAATCTCTATTTTTACAAAGGGTTTCGGAAGGAAGAAATATTTCAGTCGATAAAATAAAATCCGATTATGGGCAAGGCGGAGTTTTTCTCGCAAAACGTGCGCTAGAGTCTGGCATGATTGACGAAATCGACACTCCAAAACTTAAAATGACAAATGCGCCTTACGTAGATCCAACGATCGATCCAAGCCAAGAACCTTTAGCAAGCCAAAAAATTTATGGAAATGATAAGTTTCAAACATTGCCTAGAGCTCAGCTGTCAAGCAATACTTTACAACTTAAACCGCATAATATCATAACAACACAAAAGCAATCATCCCCGAATAAGGGAAAAATTAAGGAGAACAAAAAAATGGATATAAACACATTAAAAAGTGAATACCCAGAAGTTTTTGCTCAAGCCTCAAAAATCGGGGAAGAGCAAGAAAAAAATAGAGTAGCTATGTTCAATAACTACATGGAAGCCGATCCGCAAAACGAAAAGCTAGTTGCAATTTGCAAACAAGCGATAGTTGAAGGAAAGGAATTCAAGTCGGTCGAACCTCAGCTATTAGTAGCCCT
>NZ_JBIPPD010000342.1:0-3450 GCF_044368625.1 Flavobacterium sp.
AACGGCAGAAGTCGCTCAAAGGCAGCCGCATTTTGGCGCTTGGCATCGCTTATAAACGCGATGTCGACGATATGCGTGAATCGCCTTCAGTCTTTGTGATGGAGCATCTACGCGATCGCGGAGCCATCGTCGCTTATTCCGATCCGAACGTACCCGAATTTCCGAAAATGCGGGAGCACCATTTTGACCTCGCTTCAGTCGAACTGACAGCGGACAGCATTGCTGGGTTCGATGCAGTCGTGCTTCTAACCGATCATAGCGATTTCGATTACGGACTGATCTTGCAGCATGCACAGCTAATAGTGGATACGCGCGGCAAATATCGTGCTGCCAATTCGAAAGTGGTAAAGGCTTAATTCACTGATCGGTGCGGCCTAGAATATGCCCGACGGTAGCCCCGTCGCTGGTCGATAATGAGGGCGCCTATTCAAGGCGATGGTTCGCCGCCAGCTTGCGAAGAACCTGGCGGGCACTCTCAGATTGGTCTTGGGCGATACAGCGAGTGGCGCTGACTATTTTGCTCATCGCGTTGTCGTTGCCGACCCGCATTTAAGGCGAAGGCTTTCAACCTTTGGATCGCCTATTCCTGAGCCGTTGGATTACGCTTTATCTGACGATTTTCGCCAGATTGGCCAGTTGAAGTGTTTGCGATTGAAGGCGGGCTCACCTATGGTGTCAGCCTAGTGCTGATAGTCAGATTGATAGGAAGTTGACGTGAGCAGCAGGTTGCCGCCAAGGTCAACATCGATGAAGCAAAGGACTGCCTCATGAAATCGGACCGGCTGCCAGCGTCGGTGGCTACATGGGGCGCAGCCATCTTGTTTCCAGGGTTTCTGATTTATCATACCCTTATTGCCGCTTTTGCCCTGCCTCCTATTTTTGGTGGCTTTTTTGCCACTGTGTCAATCGCGTTCGCAGTACTGACAGTATCAGCAGCCATACCTGCGGCTCGTGCAAGCGCTGCAGAGGTAAACTGGGCCAGTTTGGCCGCCGTCTTTTTTCTAGCCTACGCATTTTTATGGGCCTTAGGCTGGAGAAGCATGTCTTCTGCGGTTTATATTGACGAGGCATTTACCCAGTCGATTGCGAGTCTTGGTTTGATCGCCGCACTTTTTGTAATCGGCCGATTCATTGACCTGGACAATAAAACAAGTCGCGGGCTTTTTCCTGTTTTCGCGACCATCATTTTCACTCTTCTTTTGCTGAACTTTGCTGCAACCGGCAACGCAAGATTTGACGCGCGACTGCAATTCAGCGCGGGTGAGGAAGTCGCTTCCTACCAAGGGTTTGCGACTAGCACCATGCTGATCGGCGTGCTTGCCGCAGCAGTCAGTCGGACGCAAAGCATCCGTTATGCAGTGATCGGCATGACTATTGTATCTCTGTTCATGATGTCTTCGCGATCTGAGTTTGTAGCATTTGTATTAGGCGCCCTTGCTTTCGCTGCAGCTGCAACGATAAAATCCCCACGCGCAGCATTCTTTGTAATTGCTTTAGGGCTTGGACTATTGGGCTTTATCGCAAATAATGACTATATTTTAGCTAATAGTAGATTTTCAGAATTAGCTAGTTTGGAATCATCTTCTTCGTACATATACCGAAATTATTTTGACCAAATTGCATGGGAACAGATTCTACAAAATCCTATTATCGGTTATTTTGGCGGGCATTTTTTAGTGCAGGATAGCGGATCCTACGCGCACAGTATATTGTCGAGCTGGGTTTCTTTTGGGCTTGTTGGATTTTTAATTTATGGATTTTTGAATCTAACGCCAGCAATGCGGGCAGCTTTCGAGATTTTTTATCGAGGCAATAGTCATCCGATCTGGTGGGCCGTGCTTTTTCTAGGGTCCATCGTTACGGTGCTAACTCTATTTGCAAAGCCCGTCTTTTGGGAGGTGCCCGGACTGCTTTGGGGAATGTTTGCCCAAGCTGTTACTTATCAATCGAGCGGTCAAGTAGCCACGACACCTGCCCAAAGTGGGGATGCCCAATTCAGTGAAGCTAACGTTGCCGTATTGCCTAATGCTGGCGTCCATTGAGCGTGGTCAGCCAATAAATTCTTGAAGCTTAAATTTTATGCACTGCCTTAAGACAAATTTGCCGAGATTACGTCGCTTAGTTTTACCGACTTATCAGCGGCCTTGCCAAGCCGCGCTCTAGTTGCGGTCTCGCTCTCGTTTAGGAATAAAAATTATGTGTGGAATCGCGTTTTGCTTTTCGCTCTCGGACAGTCCCGATCAAATGGGCCGTCGCCTGACGGCTATTGAACGTGCGCAATTGCATCGCGGTCCTGATGATCAGGGACAGATCATCGGCGAAACAGCTGCCGGAACATTTGGCCTAGCTCAGCAGCGGCTTTCAATTATCGATCTAAGCGGAGCAGGACACCAACCCATGGTTTCGCCCTGTGGCCGGTATACATTAGTTTATAATGGTGAAGTCTATAATTATAAAGAGTTGGCGGCTGAACTTGGCCCAGATCCCATATTAGATATTTCCACTGGTGATACTGCGGTCGTGCTCGCTGCTTTAGTCCGATGGGGCCCAGACGCGCTGTCGCGATTTAACGGGATGTGGGCGCTCGCATTAGCTGATAAAAAAAACGGACAGGTCTTGATTTCTCGTGATCGCATGGGTGTCAAACCGTTATTCCATTCGACTATTGGTGATACTGTTATCTTCGCGTCAGAAGTGAAGGGGGTCCTTGCGGGGCATGCGGACCACCGTTTCAAGGTTAACCGCAATGCGGTCAGTCGCTTTCTCCAACAATCGCTAACTTCACCAGGTGATGAAACCTTTTTCGAAGGTGTAGTCGCGTTCCCCTCCGCATCTTTTGCGGTCCTGGATCTAGCATCCGGGCTTCCGATAATTGCCGCACAGCGCTTTTGGCATCACCCCTTTGAAGTCCCTCGTAATTCTGGTCCTATATCGCCTCAGATGGTCCGCGAGCTGTTGTTTGACTCAGTTAGGCTGCGCCTGCGTTCAGATGTGCCCGTTGGTATCATGCTGTCGGGCGGGCTGGATAGTTCTTCTATTTTGGCTGCAGCACGAGAAGTGACCAGCAATGCACGTATTAAAGCCCTGTCCGTTGTCAGCCGTGACCATGAGACCAATGAAGAGCCATTTATCGACTTGATGGCGCGTCACGCTAATTGCGACGTCATTAAGATTCAGACGGACGATAATCCCCAAGCTCTTTGGGACGATATTCCTAAGTCCGTCTGGCACTATGACCACCCCGTCAGTAGTTTTTCGAACATTGCCCATCGTCGGATCATGCAGGCGGCCAAAGACGAAGGAATTGTTGTACTGCTAACCGGCCAAGGAGCAGACGAGCAGCTTGGCGGCTACAACAAGTTTTTTTACTTTTACATGCTGGATGCGTTGCGTCGACGGCAGATTTTCCCCGCTGCCGAGATGTTCTCGGGATGCTTGAGAAATGGAACG
>NZ_JBIPPD010000274.1:0-3444 GCF_044368625.1 Flavobacterium sp.
AAACTTACAACTGTATCTGAACGAGTTTGTTTATAAGCTAAATCGCAGATATTTTGGTGAGAAAATCTTCGATAGACTAGTGATAGCAAGTATTACAGGAGTATGATTAAAAACGGATATGCATATATTAAATTACCATCAAGCGTATTAGGATAATCGTAATAGCAATTTTCTTTATTATTAACAAATATAGCTATATTGTTTGGGTAAGATAAATCATATATAACATTTGTATTTAAAGGTCCACCTACTGTAATTATTACACTTACATCATTTATATCATTATCTATTCCTCCTCCCAATTGTAACTGATTTTGTTGATATATTGCTGTTTGTTGAGAAGTATTTTTAACAATAATAGGTTTACCATTTAGTAAAAATCCAAATGTGTTAGCTCCTGTTTGGGTTTCAGGTGGTAGTTGGTCTATTGGTTTTGTGGTTTTGTCGTCCTTATTATCGCAGGACCACAAGGCAAATGATGTAATTAAAAGTAAAAATATTTTTTTCATAGTTCATAAATTTTAGTAAAAGTAAATGTATCTTATAAAAGTATAAAAGATTATTGGTTATGAGCGTGTTAATTATAAAAGTTGAGATCTTTAATGAAGTTAAACATTGCAACAGTACCCACTCGCATTGAATATAGCGAGTAATTGTGAAAGTAGGAGAACTCCATCGCATCCACTACGTTGTAAGCTTCTCGGAACTTTTACAAATTGAAATCGGGTTTTGATTACAAACCGAATTTTTTCTATTTTAATTTGTTATAGAAAACAATCAATTCCACTTTTAAAAAATAAAAAAAGCCCTAATTTTTAATAAATTAGGACTTCTTAAAGTAGACGTGGGGCAATTATCGTTACAATCGCATAAACGTTCGGGTAATTACTTTATCTGAGTTATCGTCGTACGATTCAAGAACCAAATTACCATTTATATCAAAGTACACAATCGAAAGTGAATCTTTAGTTCTGTAAATATAACTGTTGTTGGTAGTAGCTCTTAAAAGTGCTACTGTTGCATTATTGGAATCGGTTACCACATAGCCTGAAGGGTCAAGCGACAATCTGTAATTACTACCGTTAAATTGGTATATAGCACTTCGATCTAAGGCTACCGTTCTCGTTGTGCCATCGGGATTCGTTACCGTTGTTGTGGAAACCATCTCAACAGGCGAATCTTTTAAGTCTTTGTTTAGTGTGGAAGAATCGGCATTTTCAAGTTCCACTTTTTGACGGGCGGTGGTATTTTGCTCTTTTACTACTTGCTTGGTTCCGTCAGAATCCTTGACAGTAGTGACCGTTTTTTTAGTAACTTGAGTCACATTTGTGTTTTGAGCCTGAATGCTTACTGATAAAAGTAATGCAAATGCGAGTGTGGTTATATTTTTCATATGTAGATATTTATTGTTTTTTATTGGTCATATGTAATTCGCATATCTTCATTGGTTTTTGAGACCAATTTTAGATTATGCTCATTTCATAATCATAATTATTTAAGTTTTGAATAATGTCAAATGTACGGTCAAAAAGGTACTTCCAAGTTATTGGATTACTACTTAATGTTATAATTTATCGCACATCCAACCGTAAATCACTCCAATTTCTTTCGCTATTTATGATACATAAAATGTATATTTGCACACTTTTAAAAACAGAATCTAATGAAAGCAGGAATTGTAGGATTACCAAATGTGGGAAAATCAACTTTATTTAATTGTTTGTCCAATGCAAAAGCCCAAAGTGCTAACTTTCCGTTTTGCACCATCGAACCCAACATTGGTGTGGTAAATGTACCCGATCCACGAATTGCAAAATTAGAAGAATTGGTTAAACCAGAACGTGTGCAAATGGCCACTGTGGATATTGTGGACATTGCTGGTTTAGTAAAAGGAGCGAGTAAAGGCGAGGGTTTAGGCAATCAGTTTTTGGGAAATATCCGCGAATGTAATGCCATTATTCATGTTTTGCGTTGCTTTGACAACGACAATATTATTCACGTAGATGGAAATGTAAATCCTATTCGAGACAAGGAAACCATCGATATCGAATTGCAACTGAAAGATTTGGAAACTGTTGAAAAACGTTTGGAAAAAGTCACTCGTGCTGCAAAAACCGGGAACAAAGAAGCCCAAACGGAAAAAGCGCTTTTGGACCGCATTAGAGAAACGTTGCTGCAAGCCAAATCGGCACGAACGGTTATTCCGCAAAACAATGATGAAGAAGTTTTGATGGAAGAATTTCAGTTGATAACCGCCAAACCTGTTTTATACGTTTGTAATGTAGATGAAGCATCGGCGGTAAACGGCAATAAATACGTAGATCAAGTAAGAGATTTGGTTAAAGACGAACAAGCCGAAGTAATCATTCTTTCGGTTGGTGCCGAAGCGGATATAACCGAGCTGGAAAGTTATGAAGAGCGTCAGGTTTTTCTGGAAGATATGGGATTGACCGAGCCAGGTTCGGCGGTTTTGGTTCGTGCCGCCTATAAACTTTTGAAATTGCAAACCTACTTTACCGCAGGAGTAAAAGAAGTTCGCGCTTGGACCATTAACATTGGCGATACCGCTCCAAAAGCAGCAGGAGTAATTCACACTGATTTTGAAAAAGGATTTATTCGTGCGGAAGTAATTGCTTTTAACGATTTTGAGGCCTACGGATCTGAAGCTAAAGTAAAAGAAGCCGGAAAACTAAGAGTAGAAGGGAAGGAATACATTGTAAAAGACGGCGATGTAATGCATTTTAGATTTAACGTGTAGTGGATTATTTTTTTTACAATTTTGAGTGATTAATTGTGTAAATTATTCTCAAAAGAAACATCCCATAATTCCAATTTTAAAATAATTTTAAACAAAGTGAGACATAAAATGTTTCACTTTTTTTTTGGAAAAAAATAGTTGGCCTAAAATTTGAAATGTTAATGAAAACCAAAATTATGAAAAAATACACCTTAATTTTAGCCCTAATCATTTTTAGTTCTTGTAAAGAGGTTCAGCAAGAACAAATTATATATTTTGAAGAAGCTCAGCCGATTAACAATTCAGAACTGAGGGTGATACCGTCTAAATTCATTGGAACCTATGCATCCAATGATTCTGTTTTTTTAAATATTGATAAAAACACTATTTATATGCAGAACAATTACCACCTCTGGTTACATAAAAACCAGTTGGATTCTTTAAAAAATGAACTTCGTTTTAAAGAGGGTAGATATATCCTCACCAAAACAAACGAAGTTTTAGAGAGCAAAAAGTTTGGCGATTCCATTCTGTTTATAATGAAGGATAGGGATACCATTTTCGAATTTTCTGAAATCCAGAAAGCCAAAAAAATAAATGGAAAACTTATAGTAAGCACAAAAGATTCTATTTATTGGAGAGTAAAAGTACTTCGTTTAGAGTCCAATGGGATTCGGGTTCAAGATTTTTATACCGATACGGATTTG
>NZ_JBIPPD010000125.1:0-9536 GCF_044368625.1 Flavobacterium sp.
AATTGTTTATATTTTTTCATGCAAGACAAATTTAGGCTTTTGACCTTAAACACTTGGAGGAAAACTCCAAGTGTTTTTAATTTATCTGTTGCACTTATAACTTGAACTTACAGATAAACTAAATACGTATTTTCACCTTCCCAATGCGGCTAATGCAAGTTCTACAAAAACAAATTACATACAGCTGAACTTGGTAGAAGGAGATATAATTTCGATACAAGTAAAGAAGGACCGATTTGTTTCTACATCATCAGCTACTTTGCATGGCAAATTTTCTGATATTGTGTTAGAGATCGAAAAATTACCATAAGCTGTTGGTTGAAAATCGTTAAAATGTATAATTGTAAAAGTCACTTGAAAGAGTGGCTTTTTTCTTTAAAAAGGCTAACAATTTTTTTGTCGTTAGCTATGGGGAGTCAATAAGGCAATTCAAAATTGATTTTAATCTAAATGTCTTCTGGTACTGGATGCCAAAAACTAAAAGAGATAATTTTTTAAAGTTATAGATTTTCGAAATCTCTGTGACCGTTATCAGTATTATTTTTTAGTTGAGAATGCCTATTTTCAATTGCTATTCGAAATATAAAATTGAAGTTTAGATAAATTTTTAAACCTCAATATTCAAGTTATTCCATTTGTATTTTTTTTTCGCATCAATCCAATTTATAATCCAAAAGTACTTCAACAAAACATTCTATGAAGTGCGATTGTAGCAAGCAGTCTTTTTTTTGTCAGCAAGATGTTGTGGAAAGTGAGAATACGGCAATTACGAAAGCCTAAGCTAGTGCTTCGCCAGTTCACTTCGTTCGGGTCGCTCCTTAATTGGCCACTTCTTAGAGATTTTTGTTATAAAAAAAGCCACTCTTTCGAATGGCTTATCTGGTATATTATTCTAATTTTATAATAAATCCATCACTAATGACGGGAAAAAACCAATTACAATGTTCAAAACAATGGCGATAACTGCCACTCCATAATATAAAATGGGTGTTGCAATTCGCTCTTCGTTTGGTTCTTTGCCATACATTGCTAAAATTAGTTTGAAATAATAGCCAATACTAATAACGGAGTTGATTACCGCAATGATTACAAGGTACAAGTAACCTGCTTCAATGGTTTGGTTGAACAAGAATAATTTTCCAAAAAATCCTGCAAATATTGGAATTCCACCCATCGATAATAACGATCCAGTTAAAACGGCCGCCAAAAGTGGATTGGTTTTGCCCAAACCGTGAAAGTTGACAATGTCTTCGTTTTCGTTATTACGGCAAACATATAAGATTACCGCAAAAGCAGCAATTCCAGAAAAAGCATAAGCCGAAGCATAGTACAATAAAGTTCCCGCTGATGTACTCAAGGTTAACAACGTCATCAACATAAAACCAGCATGGGAAATTCCCGAGAAAGCCAACATTCGTTTTACGTTGTTTTGGCGCAAGGCCATAATGTTTCCAACAGTCATTGAAGCAATTGAAAGTACTACAATTACGATTTGAAAAGCATAAGTCATCTCGGCATTTAAAACAACCAATAATTTATAAAGTGTTGCCATTGCTACAACTTTGACCAATGTACTCATTGTTGCTGTTGTTAAAGCTGGAGCACCTTCGTAAACGTCTGGTGCCCAAAAATGGAAGGGAACTGCGGCAACTTTAAACAACATCCCAATGGTTATCATGACTACTCCAATAAAAAACCAAGCAGGCAACTCAGCTGAACGAGACAGAGAAGCAATTTCGGCTACGTCAAAGCTTCCCATAGCTCCGTAAACCAAACAGATTCCGAATAAAATGATTCCAGAAGCAAAAGCACCCATCAAGAAATATTTCATACCGGCTTCGTTGCTTCGCAAACTCAATCTTTCACTCGCACACATGACGTACAAACCAATTGATAAAATTTCTAGTCCTAAGAAATACATCGCTAAATTTCCGAACGAAATCATCGCAATTGCTCCTGACAAAATAAATACTTTGATGGATATGAAATCAGATATTTTAGTTGCGTGATTGCTATAAAAATTATGACTCATGGCCACAATAAAAATAGTCAATACGATAAAAAGACTTGAAAAAGTAACCGAAAAATCGTTGGTTACAATCATATTATTATAATAACTGGCTTCAGTTCCGTATTCCGAAATTGTTAAACCCAAAGTACCCAATAAACCAATAATGGTTACGGGAATAATTCCTTTTCTTAAATTGAAAATTTCAAATATCAGGCATAAAACCCCTAATCCTGTAATAGCTATTAATGTGTTCATTGTTGAATTTGAGGGTTATTGATTTATTTGTAATAAAATTGTTTCTAAAGAAGGCGTGATTAAATCAGTCAATGGTTTCGGATACAATCCGAAAAACATGATTACACCAATAATGCTTACCATTACCAATCCTTCACTTAAAGTTACATCTTTAAATTTTTTTGTATTTGTTTCACCTAACATCGAGTGTTGGTACAATTTCAACATGTAGTAGGCTCCTAAAATAATAGTCAATCCACCGAGTATAGAAAACCAAATATCAATTTGGAACAAAGCATACAATACGGTGAATTCTCCGATAAAATTGAATGTAGAAGGAAGTGATACAGAGGCAAACACCAATATCATGAACATTGATGCAAAGACTGGGGCCTGGGCACGGATGCCACCCATTTCTGATATTGTTCTGGTTTCAAATCTTCGGAAAATAATTTCAGCCGCAAAAAATAGTCCTACCACTACAAATCCGTGTGCCATCATTTGCAAAACTGCTCCGCGAAGTCCGTCGATGTTTAACGCATACGTTCCAGCAGCAATTAATCCTACGTGAGCCAACGATGAATAGGCCAATAATTTTTTGATATCTCTTTGGCGTAAAGCCACAATAGAGCCATAAATAACACCTGCTATTCCTAAGCCGATAAAGATGTTCATGTATTCTTTCGCTGCCAATGGAGCAATAGGTAATTGCCAACGAATTACGCTGTACAATCCCATTTTTAACATAATTCCTGACAATAACATAGTGCCCACGGTTGGTGCTTTTTGGTACACTGAAGCTTGCCAAGTGTGAAAAGGAACCAGTGGAATTTTAATTGCATATGCCAAAAAGAAGGCTAAGAAAATCCACAATTGTTCTGTTGTTGAAAGTTCTAAATTATATAGTGCTTCGAGTTGGAAACTTCCAGCTTTTCCGTAAAGATAGATAAAAGCTGTTAGCATAAATAGTGATCCTGCAAGGGTGTAAATAAAGAATTTCACTACTGCTTTTTTGCGTTCTTCTGCATCTCCATTACCCCAAATCAAAGCGATAAAGTAAATTGGAATCAAAGCCAATTCCCAGAAAATATAATATAAAAGTCCATCAGATGCCAAGAATGTCCCCGCCATTGCAAATGACATAAATAACAGTAAGGCATAAAAGTTTTTAGCATTTTTAAATTCATTTCCAAAAGAGGAAAGAATAATAATAGGTGTAAGGATTCCGTTTAATAATAGCATGGCTAATGCCAATCCGTCGGCTTTTAATGAAAAAGAAACGACAGGTTTAGTAATCCAAGCTATTGAAAAATCGATGTTTTGTCCCGTATTGAAAAGGCTTAACATGTATAGAGTAAAGCCCAAAGAAATCAAGCCAAACAAAAAAGCGACTTTCGAAGCCAATTTATCTCCTGCTAAAAAAGTTGCAAATGCGCCAACTAAAAGTATAATTAATAAGAAAGATATATCCATCATTTGAAAATTATTAAACTATAAATAAGTAGGAGATGATTGCACAAAACCCTATTACAAATACAAATAAGTAGAAACCAACACTTCCACTGTGTAATTTTTTACCTTGAAAACTCAATTCATTGGCTGCTTTTCCAAAACCAAATACGAAGGCAGACAAACCTGTTTCGATATAATCCCTAAAGAAGTTAGATAAAACATTGATAGGTTTTACAAAAATAGCATCATATATTTCGTCCACATAATATTTGTTGTAAAGTACCTTACTCATTCCAGTAAAAGTAGCATCCTCACCTGGAACTTGGTTTTGTTTGATGTATTTTGCATAAGCAACACCAATGCCGACCAAAGCACCAATTGTAGCAATACCCATTAACAAGTATTCAGTTTGCCCCAAGGCATGAGCTGTATGGCCTTCTTTTGCGAAAAATGGCATCAAGTAATGATTCAACCAACTGTTACCTGGCAAACTTATCAATCCTCCTATGGTGGCTAAAATTGCTAAAACGATCAGAGGGAAAGTAATTAAAGCAGGGCTTTCATGTATATGACTTTTTTGATGTTTTGTTCCTCTAAAATCATTGAAAAACGTTAGGAACATCAATCTGAACATATAGAAAGCTGTGAAAATAGAAGCCAAAGATCCAATTACCCATAAAATAGGACTTTCATGAAATGCGGTCATTAAAATTTCGTCTTTTGACCAAAATCCTGCTAGAGGAAAAATTCCTGAAATGGCCAAACTTGAGAGTAACATTGTGATAAAAGTGATGGGCATTACTTTTCGTAAACCACCCATTTTTCGCATGTCTTGTTCGTGTAAGGCATGAATCACAGATCCAGATCCTAAGAACAAACAAGCTTTAAAAAATGCATGTGTAATTACGTGGAAAACGGCAATTTCATAAGCGCCAAGTCCCAAAGCCAAAAACATCAATCCCAATTGAGAAACGGTAGAGTAGGCCAAAACTTTTTTAATATCCGTTTGAACCAATGCGATTGTTGCAGCAACTAAGGAAGTAATCGCTCCGATAATAGCAATTGCATTTTGAACAAGAGGAGCCAAATCAAACAAGAAATGTAAACGCGTAATCATGAAGATACCAGCGGTTACCATCGTTGCCGCGTGAATTAACGCGGAAACTGGAGTAGGTCCCGCCATCGCATCAGGCAACCAAGTGTATAATGGGATTTGAGCTGATTTACCTGCCGCTCCAATAAACAAAGCTACGGCAGCTATTGATATCATTGTTGTTTTTTCTTCTAAACCTCCGGCTAGGAAAAGAGATTTTAGTTCGGCGAAATTGATTGTATTGAAAACAAAACCTACGATAAAAATCCCAACCAATAAACCCAAATCTCCAATACGGTTCATGATAAATGCTTTTTTTGCAGCATCATTGAACTCTTGGTTTTTGTACCAGAATCCAATTAACAAGTAGGAACACAATCCAACGCCTTCCCAACCAATAAACATGATGAGTAAGTTACTTCCAATAACCAATGATATCATGAAAAATACAAACAAGTTCAAATAAGCAAAAAACTTATGCATATTTTCATCATCGTGCATGTAACTAATCGAGTAGAGGTGGATTAAAGCGCCAATTCCTGTTACAAACATCAACCACAATAAAGAAAGATGGTCTAATAAAAATCCAAATTCAACATTAAAATTACTTATCGCAATCCAATCGAATAATTGTACTTCTATCGGTTGATTGGTTTCGTTAATTTGTAAAAAGAATAACAAAGTTACCGCAAAGGAAACCAATACGGTTAAAGTTCCAATGATTCCGGTAAAGTTTTTTCCCAATTGTTTTCCTAAGAAAATGTTGAGTAAAAAACCTAAAAGTGGTGCTAATATTAAAACTAAAGCTAAAGTAGTATCCATTGAAAATTATCCTTTTAAGTTTTTTAAATTAGCGACATCAATCGAACCTAGATTTCGGAAAATAGCTACTAAAATTGCTAATCCTACTGCAACTTCAGCAGCTGCAACTGCCATTGAAAAGAACACGAAAACCTGTCCTTGTGCATCTTGATGATAGGTCGAAAAAGCAACAAACAACAAGTTCACGGCATTCAACATAATTTCTATTGACATAAAAACGATGATGGCATTTCGTCTATACAATACTCCAAATACTCCGATACAAAAAAGGATTACCGAAAGAAAAATATAATTTTCAATACCAATGTGGTTTAAAACATTATCCATAATTATTTAGCTGAATTTTCTTTTTTAGACAATAAAACGGCACCAATCATTGCCACAAGTAATAGTATTGATACAAATTCAAACGGAACCATAAAGCCATTATCTTGATCCAATAAAACCTGACCCAAAACTTTAATCGATTGGTAATCTTCTCCCGTAGTATCATAATCGCCCATGATGGGTTTGGTTTGTATAAAAATAGAGAGTAAAATGCCGCACGTAATCAATACCGATAAAACAGCTCCCAAACGGGTTATTCTCGGTTTGTGTACCTCGTCTTCTTTATTTAAATTCATCAACATCAACGTAAAAAGCAACAAAATCATAATTGCTCCAGAGTATACAATGATATGTACCAAAGCCAAAAACTGTGCATTAAAAAGCAAATAATGACCCGCAATTGAGAAAAAACAAATCACCAAGTAAATGGCACTATGAATCGGATTTCTGCTAAAAATCGTCATAAAAGCAGTGGCTAGTGTTACCGCTGCTAGAATGTAAAAAATAATAAGTACTGTCGACATTAGTTTGCGTTTTTTAATTTACCATTTGCAATTGCAGCTTCAAGAGGCATAACCAACTTGTCTTTGCCATAAATGAAATTCTCTCTTTCGTAATTGGCATCCACGAGCACTTTTGAGGTCGTTAGATAAATGGCTTCTTTTGGGCACGCTTCTTCGCATAATCCGCAGAAAATACATCGCAACATATTGATCTCATAAATCGATGCATATTTTTCTTCACGGTACAAATGTTTTTCATCCGCTTTTCGTTCCTCGGCTTTCATTGTGATCGCTTCTGCAGGACAAGATAAAGCACATAATCCACAAGCCGTACAACGCTCTCTTCCCTCATCATCGCGCATCAACATGTGTTGACCACGATACACATCACTTCGAGAACGCACTTGTTCTGGATATTTAATGGTAACTTTTCTCTTAAATAAGTGGCTGATGGTAATAAATAAACCTTTCACAATCGCCACAAGATACAAGCTCTCCCAAAAAGTCATCTTTTTGTTCGAAACCTCTTTTTTGCTTCCCGAGAGTGACATCGTTTGTATAGACATATCGTATTTATTTTATTTTTTTATTAGGAGCGAATCGCTGTTTTGTATTTGCAATCCCTATTCCCGCTTTCCGCTTCAATCTTTACTTTTCTGAAAAAAAAAAGTAAAGGATTTTCACTACAATCGGGGCTATTAAACAATCTTTTCGCCTTCTTTGATCTTTTGGTCTTGAGGAGCCCGTTAGGCAACTTAAACTTTTTTTACTATGTCGCAATTTACGACCAGACAACAGAAACTTTATTTCACTTATCCAAACCTAGCTCTCTACGTTCGGAGAGCTTGTCCCAATTTTTATCTGAAGGCGGGGAGAGGCTTTATTTATCAAACAATAAAATCACAATTCCCGTTACTATAATGTTTGCAATCGCAAGTGGAATTAAAGATTTCCATCCCAATCGCATCAATTGATCGTATCTAAATCTTGGTATTGTCCATCGAATCCACATAAAGAAAAAGATGAAAAAACAAATTTTTGCAAATAAAACAATTATTCCGAGAACATTCGCAATATTAACACCCCAATTTTCCACAGCCCATGTCATTCCTGGATAATTGTAAGCACCCAAGTACAAAACCGCCAAAATCGTAGAGGAAATAAACATTGCTGCATATTCGGCAAATAAATAGAATCCCATTCGCATCGACGAATATTCAGTATGGTAACCTCCAATTAATTCGGCTTCACATTCCGCTAAATCAAAAGGTGTACGGTTGGTTTCGGCAAATGAACAAATCAAAAAGATAATAAATCCGACAGGTTGGTAAAAAATATTCCAATTCATTCCCTCCTGCTGAGCGGCAATTTCGCGTAAGCTTAAAGTCCCTGTCATCATGATCAATGCGATGATAGAAAGTCCCATAGCTACTTCGTAAGAAATCATTTGGGAAGCAGCACGCATCGCACTCATTAATGAAAATTTGTTGTTGGAAGCCCATCCACCAATCATAATTCCGTAAACGCCAACGGACAAAACACCGAAAACATAAAGCAAAGCCACATCAATGTCGGTTGCTTGCAAAACAATGTCTCGGCCAAACATATTTAATTTATCACCCCACGGAATGACGGCACTGGTCATTAAGGCCACACTCATTGAAACCGCTGGTCCTACAACAAACAGAAACTTATTTGGTGTATCGGGTAAAAATTCTTCTTTCGAAAATAATTTTAATCCATCGGCAAGTGGTTGTAAAAGTCCACCTTTTCCAGCCCTATTCGGGCCTACTCGGTCTTGCAACCAAGCGGCAACTTTACGTTCTGCCAAAGTAGAATACATTGCCATCAACATTGTAATTGCAAAAATGATGGTAATAAAAATTCCTTTTTCTATGATAAGTGTACTATCCATTTTGATTAAATATTACCTTCTTTAAATACTTCTTTTTCTTTTCCTGTCAACGGAATTTCAGGCATGCTGATTTTCTTTCGATCTTGTTCACGACCTTTCAATATACCTTCTTCTGTTTCGATAATTACGGTTTCTAATTCACGCGTATAATTATTTTGATTGATTACAGAGAATTTTTCAAATTTGCGCGGTCCTTCAATTACCCAATCCGATACCTCTTTCTTGTCAAATCGACAGGTGTTGCAAATGAATTGATCTACTTCGTGATACACGTCTTTTCGACCGGTTACTCTCTGAATTTCATTTCCAAACATCCAAACTGTAGTTTTTCCACAACATCCTGGAGTGGTACATTCTCGATGTGCATCAAATGGCTTGTTGAACCAAACTCTTGATTTGAATCGGAACGTCTTGTCGGTCAATGCTCCTACAGGACATACATCAATCATGTTTCCAGAAAATTCATTGGTTATGGCTTTAGAAATACACGTCGAAATATTCGAATGATCGCCTCTGTCCATAACGCCGTGAACTCTGTTGTCTGTCAATTGATCGGCAACCATCACACAACGGTAGCACAAAATACAACGGTTCATGTGCAATTGAATATTTGGGCCAATATCTTCCGGTTCGAAAGTTCTTTTTTCTTCGATGTATCGCGTTTGTGATTTTCCGTGTTTGAAACTCAAATTCTGTAAATCACATTCACCCGCTTGGTCACAAACTGGACAATCCAATGGGTGATTGATCAAAAGAAATTCAGTTACCGATTTTCTCGCGTCTTGAACACGCTCAGAAGCTGTACTGTTGATTTCCATTCCATCTTGACAACCTGTTACACAAGAAGCCATTAATTTTGGCATCGGTCTTGGGTCAGCTTCGCTACCTTTAGCCACTTCCACTAAACAACAACGGCATTTTCCACCGCTTCCTTTTAGTTTCGAATAATAGCACATGGCTGGCGGAACAGATTCTCCACCAATCATTCGAGCAGCTTGAAGGATTGTTGTTCCTGGTGCTACTTCTATACTTTGACCGTCAATTGTTACTTTCATTATTGCTTATAAATTTTGAAATTCTTCAATATTAAATTGATATTTCTTGTCTATTAAATATTCTAATTGCTTTTTTAATTTTGAAATATGATTTTCGTCTGTTTGAAAACTTCCAAAAACAAAA
>NZ_JBIPPD010000084.1:0-12524 GCF_044368625.1 Flavobacterium sp.
TTTGAAAGATTTTGTGAAGTATCATTGTCAGAAATATAAAAATGAAAATTCACACCAGAAGCAGTAATACTGCTATGAGAATATGATATCACCTTTTTGATTAAAATACTAATATCATTAACCGCTATTGGATCAACATCGACGACTATTAATTGCTGAGAGGTAATCTGAATAGTCATCTTAGGAGTTTGAACCATGCAAAACTCAGTTAAAAATATAGAATCTTCTAAAATATCCTCTTCTTGAAAAATATTATTTTTTAAAAAAAAATATTTATCGAATTTCTGAGGTAAAAAATTACCAATAACAACGATATTTTTTACAACTAGCTGTGCGTCCATTTAATGTTGTGAATCTAAATTAAAAAAGTATGCAAAGGTAACTCAATTTTTGTTTAAATTTCAAAAGTTTTAAATTTTTGAGACACCGAATTTATATATTCAAATATAACAAAATATCTGATGCTACAATAAATCATTAAAAATAAACTTTAACTATAATAATCAATCATTTTTATGGTTTTCTTCCTTTATTTCTATGATCATTTTTAACGCTAGCTTCCCCTGTACAACGGTTAACTTTTGAACAAAAAAAAAAGTCCTAGATTGATCTAGGACTTTAAAAGTGGGTGGAAGACGGGGCTCGAACCCGCGACCCTTGGTACCACAAACCAATGCTCTAACCAACTGAGCTACAACCACCGTGTTTATTCGAGTGCAAATATACAGCAAAAGTTGATTATTGCAAATCTTTTTTTAAGAAAATTAGATTAAATCGGTTAATCGGTTGACCGCCAAATATCTCTCAACCGTAAAACCCTCGCCAAAATCGGTTCCAATCAACCGACCCAGATCTTGAGCCCGATAATGGATACTTTCCAAGAAGTTTTTTGTTGCAATGGGCGTTACTGGTTCGTTCGTTTCTGGATTAAAAAACTGTGAGTCGTAGGCCATGATGGCATCTTCTTTTATTTTTTCAAAGCCGGTAATATCTACTACAACATCGGGTTCAATAGTTGCCCATTGGATAAAATGGTACACTACTTTTGGACGCCAGGCTTCTTGAATTTCATTTTCGTATAAGGTTTCAATTTTACGCAAACCCGATAAAAAACAGGCATCCGAAACCAACTTACTCCCTTTTCCATGGTCGATGTGTCGGTCGTAAATAGCGTTACAAAGCACGATTTCGGGTTGGTATTTCCGAATCATTTTAATAATTTCCAATTGGTGTGCTTCATCATTTTGAAAAAAACCATCGCGCATTCTTAAATTCTCCCGAACGGCCACACCTAAAATTTTTGCCGCTTTTGCAGCTTCTTGATCCCGAATTTCCGCCGAACCGCGGGTTCCCAATTCGCCACGGGTCAAGTCGATAATTCCAACTTTCTTGCCCAACTGAATTTCTTTGGCAATTGTTCCACCGCAACCCAATTCGACATCATCGGGATGAGCTCCAAAGGCTAATATATCTAGTTTCATTGTTCTTAATTTAAAATTTGTTTCATCGTCATGGCTTTATTCGCGGTTTCGATGTATTCTTTCTCCGGATTACTGTCTTTTGTAATGCCACAACCTATATACAAATGAATACGGTTGTCGGTAATTTCCATACACCGTAAATTTACATATAAATCCAAGTCCCCAGCCTGGTCGCGGTGTATTTCCCCCAGAAATCCCGCATAAAACTTTCGGTCATAACCCTCATTTTCCAATATAAATGCTCTGGAAGAGTTTCTCGGAAGTCCACAAATTGCTGGTGTTGGATGTAAAATACTGAGCACTTTTTGCACATCAAAATCAGACGCAAAAACGCCGTTGATATCCGTTTTTAAATGCACTATTTTTCCGGCTTGAAAAGTATATGGCTCACTTTTATTTATAGATTCCACTTCGGATTTCAAACCCGAAACGATAAAATCGGTTACAAACTGCTGTTCTTGTCGTTCTTTTGCATGCCAAATTATTTCAGCATCATCCTCCCACTTTTGCGTTCCAGCCAAAGCTACGGTTCCAAATGTTCCTGCCTCTGTTTTCAATAATTGTTCGGGAGTCGCCCCCATCCACATCCCAATTTCTGGATGAAACCAGCAATATCGGAAAGCCGACGGATACGTACTCCGTAATTTTTGAAAAACTTCTAAAAACGAAAAATCGTTCATTGCCAAAGTTTCTTTTCTAGACAACACGACTTTCTGAAATTTACTTTCGTTTATGGCGTCAATTGCTAGCTGAACCAAATGTTCAAAAGCAATTTTACCATCGGCGTTTACTTCATTTTTTAACGCAAAATCATAATCCGCATCTGAAACCCACTTTTCGTTTAAAATAGTACATTCACTTTCGGGAAATAACACCGATTGGCTGCCTACAAAATTCGAAAAGACGAAACCTTTTTCTGAAAATTCAGTTGTTAAATGTAACTCTTTGTTGTTTTGAAAAAAACCCTTCATTTCAGAACTTTCTGGCTTGCAATACAATACAAACGGCAATTGTTGCTGAAAATAGTCGTACGCTTGCTCAAAAATCTTAGTCATTCTTCACCCTTTTTGGTAAAATCATGTTGGTCAATTTGCACAGCGAAATCAAATTATCACTTTCATCTACAATTCGAATTTCCCATAAATGAATGCTTCTGCCTTGGTGAATAATTTTTGCCGTAGCATAAACCAAACCGTTTCGTTTACTTTTCAAATGGTTCGCCGAAATCTCAATTCCACGCACTTCTTGCTTTTCAGGATTAATAAAAATCATCGATGCGGCACTTCCTACACTTTCGGCCAATGCCACGGTAGCCCCTCCATGCAGCAAACCCATCGGCTGATGCACTCTTGGATTCACAGGCATTTTTGCTTTCAAAAAATCAGGACCCGCATCAATATATTCAATTTCTAAAGTTTCCATCAAAGTATTTTTGGAAAAATCAGAACACAATTTCAAAATTTTTTCTTTGTCAAACGTCATTATTAAAATATTTGATGCAAAATTAAGGTTTTTACAATGGCAAAATTTTAAAAATAAATTAAATTGAACAATAAATAACGAACTCTAGACGATATAACCATATTAGCTTCTTTGTAAGACAAAATTTATTATTTTTACCAAAATTCCATTTCTATGCGTTATTTAGTTTTATTGGGTTTCTTAGGTCTGTTATTAGGAATGAGTGCTTGCCGTACCGACTTTGATTTTGTGGAAAGTACGGGCGAATTGCGTTTTTCTAGAGACACCGTTTATTTGGATACTGTTTTTACCAACATCGGTTCGAGTACCTATACTTTAAAAGTGTACAATAAAACAGAAACAAATATCAAAATTCCCATTATTGGTTTTGCCAAAGGCGCTGCTTCAAAATACCGAATGACTGTTGATGGAATGGTGGAGAATGCTACCAAATCCTTCTCGAATGTAGAACTTCTGGCCAAAGACAGTATGTTTATTTTCATCGAAACCACTGCAAATATAGCCGATACCA
This sequence comes from Flavobacterium sp., assembly GCF_044368625.1. Classification (GTDB taxonomy): domain Bacteria; phylum Bacteroidota; class Bacteroidia; order Flavobacteriales; family Flavobacteriaceae; genus Flavobacterium. The sequence continues at coordinate 3,475 of NZ_JBIPPD010000084.1, forward strand.
ATCCAACCGATTTTTTATACACCGATCAAATTATCTTTGGAACGGGAAACCAATCTCAAAAAGTAGAACTGGTTACTTTGATTCAAGATGCGTATTTTATTTTTCCTAATAAAGTGGATGGCATTAAAGAAACAATAGATTTTGGTTTTGACGAAGAAGGAAATACTACGCAAGTAATCGGCAGAAATTTACAAGAGAATCATCCGGACAACGGCAACGAATACATTTGGAACAACACTAAACCGTATGTAGTTTATGGCTATGCAGGCGTTCCCGACGGAAAAACGTTGACGGTAAATCCGGGTGCTCGAATTCATTTTCACGCAGAATCAGGAATTATTGTACAGCAAGGTGGTACATTAAATATTGCAGGCGAAAAATCGGATACTGAAGCGCTTGAAAAAGAAGTTATTTTTGAAGGAGATCGACTGGAACCCAATTTTACAGACACTCCTGGCCAATGGGGTGCGGTTTATTTGCGAAGCGGAAGTAAAGATCATTCAATTAATCATTTGACCCTCAAAAATGCTACAGTAGGAATTTATGTTCAAGAAAATTTTGGCACACCTTTATCGGTCCGAAATACTCAAATTTACAACTCCTCCGTGGTGGGAATATTAGGGGTTTTTGCCCGAATTGACGGCTTCAATGTGGTTATCAATTCCAGAACACGTGGCTTAGGTGCTTTGGCGTGCCGCATTGGAGGAACTTATAATTTTACCCATTGTACGTTCAATAATCAAAGTTCGAGTTCGACACAATATGCGGTAATTATTGATAATTTTACAAAAGATGCCAAAGGCCAAATAATAAAAGCCGATTTAAACGCTGCAAATTTCAACAACTGCATCATTTTTGGTTCCAATAGCCGGCAATTGTCATTGTCAAAAGACAATACGCAACTCTTTAATTATAAATTTACGAACTGCTTACTCAAATTCAATAATTCAGATCCTTCTTTTAATGGAAATGCATTGTATGACTTTACTAATTCTAGTTTGTATTTAAATTGCATCAGAGCTCAAAATAATTCTGATTTTAAAGCCGACTTTATAAATCCACAGCAAAATAAATTACAGATAGGTACCGATTCTGCGGCAAAAGGTACAGCAGAATTTTCTTTTTCTTCTGGAACCAATGATGTTTTAGGAATTTCAAGAAGTAATCCATCCGACATAGGTGCGTATAATTTTACCATTTTTGAAGAAGATTAACGACGAAATGGATTTTAAAGTAAATAATTTATTAATTTTATGATTAAATATTTAATTAATCATTTATAAAATCGCCATAAACAACACGTTTGTGCAAGCAATTGAAAATGCTTCGCCTATTCGCAAGCTCGGGTCATCCAACACCGATGAAAACTAAAATATTGTGAGATAAACACCAAAAAATAAAAGCGATACCATCCATATACGACCGCTAACAAATCAATTTTACACATATGAAAACAATTTACATTTATCTTGGAGCATTGGTTTTATGCTTTGTTTCGTGCAAAAAAGAAGAAGTCAAATCTGAAATTTCACCTGAAACTATTGAAGTTACAAAAGAAGCAACTGAAACCACTCCTGATTCTGCAACCGTTGCAAAAGCTTGGGCTGATTACGCGACGCCTTCAAAAATACACGAAATGTTGGCAAAAGATACAGGAACTTGGGATGCAGAAATGACTTTTTGGACGCCTGAAAATCCAGAACCTCAAAAAGCAACAGCTGTAGCAACCTACAAAATGATTCTTGACGGAAAATTTCAAGAAGGTGTTTTTAAAGGCGATATGTGGGGAATGCCATTTGAGGGACGTGGAACTACAGCTTATGACAATGCTTCAAAACAATTTATAACTACTTGGATTGACAATATGGGAACTGGAATGTTGGTGTCTCGTGGACAATATGATGAAACCAGCAAAACAATAACCTTTCATGGAGCAATGGTAGATCCTGTTACTGGAAAAGAAAAAAAAGTGAAAGAAATTATCTCTTATATTGATGATGATACGCAAAGGATGGAGATGTTTGACATTGATGCCAATGGCAAAGAGTTCAAAAACATGGAAATTAATTCTAAAAGGAGAAAATAATACTTTTTTAAAATAATTTTATTAAGCTGTTCTTTGTAGAGCAGCTTTTTTTTGAGTAGATTTTTTGCTTTGAACTTCTAACTTTTTAAACTAATTTTGCACACACAACACAATAACTACCTACAATGATTCATTTCTTCGGAAACCAAGAGCAAACGGTTTTTGCCGTTCAAATAAGCAATCCCGAAACTTCGGGAGAAATTGCAGCAGAAGACATCAGCAAATTAAACTGGCTTTTTGGCGACGTAAATAAAATAGAAAAATCCGTACTAACGGATTTTTTTGTTGGCCCTCGTGCCGCCATGATTACACCCTGGAGTACAAATGCCGTAGAAATTACCCAGAACATGGGCATTTCAGGGATTATTCGAATTGAAGAATTCAACCAAGTCGATCCTGATTTTTCTGACTTCGATCCGATGCTTTCGCAAAAATACAACGAGCTCAATCAAGATATTTTTAATATTCACATTGCACCAGAAGCCATTTTGGAAATTGATGATATTGAAGGATACAACCAATCGGAAGGTTTGGCTTTAAGTCCAGACGAAGTGACGTATTTGGCTGATTTATCAGTAAAGTTGGAACGCAAACTTACCGACTCTGAAATTTTTGCATTTTCGCAAGCCAATTCAGAACACTGTCGCCACAAAATTTTCAACGGAACATTCGTAATCGACGGAAAAGAAAAAGAAACTTCTTTGTTCAAAATGATTAAGAAAACTTCTTCTGAAAATCCAAACGATATCGTTTCTGCATATAAAGATAATGTGGCTTTTGTAAAAGGACCAACTTTGGTTCAATTTGCTCCAAAAAGTGCCGATAAACCTGATTTCTATGAAGAAAAGGAATTCGACTCGGTTCTTTCTTTAAAAGCTGAAACGCATAATTTTCCAACCACTGTTGAACCCTTCAATGGTGCAGCAACAGGTTCGGGTGGGGAAATTCGCGACCGATTGGCTGGAGGGCAAGGTTCATTGCCACTTGCAGGAACTGCGGTTTACATGACTTCGTATTCGCGTTTAGAAGAAAATAGAAATTGGGAACAAGCCTTGCCCGAACGTCCTTGGCTGTACCAAACACCAATGGACATTTTGATTAAAGCGTCCAACGGAGCTTCTGATTTTGGAAATAAATTCGGACAACCATTAATTACAGGTTCTGTTTTAACTTTCGAGCATAATGAAAACAATCGCAAAATTGGTTACGACAAAGTAATCATGCAAGCGGGTGGAATTGGTTACGGAAAATTAGACCAAGCGATTAAAAAGAAACCAACTGCCGGAGACAAAATCGTCATTCTCGGTGGTGAAAATTATAGAATCGGTATGGGTGGAGCTGCGGTTTCATCAGCTGACACAGGTGCTTTTGGAACGGGTATTGAATTAAATGCCATCCAACGTTCGAATCCTGAAATGCAAAAACGTGCTGCAAACGCCATTCGTGGTTTGGTAGAAAGTGATAACAATCCAATTGTTTCGATTCACGATCACGGTGCAGGCGGACATTTAAATTGTCTTTCTGAATTGGTGGAAGAAACCGGTGGATTGATTGATTTAGACAAATTGCCTGTTGGCGACCCAACGCTTTCTGCAAAAGAAATTATTGGGAACGAGTCACAAGAACGAATGGGATTGGTTATCGGTGAAAAAGATTTAGGAATTCTGCAAAGAATTGCTGAACGTGAACGTTCGCCGATATATGAAGTGGGTGAAGTGACCAACGACCACCGCTTTACTTTTGAATCTAAAAGTTCAGGTGCGAAACCAATGGATTATGCTTTGGAAGATTTCTTCGGAAGTTCGCCAAAAACGATTATGAACGACACTACGATTCCGTCGAATTACTCGGAATTAAATTATACGACTTCTCAAATTCCAAACTACATAAACGAACTTTTACAGTTAGAAGCTGTCGGTTCGAAAGACTGGTTAACGAATAAAGTCGATCGTTGTGTAGGCGGAAAAGTAGCGAAACAACAATGTGTGGGACCGTTGCAATTGCCTTTGAACAACGTGGGTGTGATGGCCTTGGATTTCAAAGGAAAAGAAGGACTGGCTACTTCCATTGGTCACTCGCCTATTGCTTCCTTAATTGATGCAGCTGCAGGTTCGAAAACGGCAATTGGTGAAGCCTTATCCAACTTGGTTTGGGCTCCGTTGAAAGACGGAATAAAATCCGTTTCACTTTCGGCCAACTGGATGTGGGCTTGTAAAAATCCGGGCGAAGATGCACGATTGTACGAAGCAGTAGAAAGTTGTGCAAATTTTGCAATCGAATTGGGCATCAATATTCCAACGGGAAAAGATTCACTTTCGATGAAACAAAAATATCCAAGTGACGAAGTAATCGCTCCGGGAACCGTAATTATTTCGGCGGCAGGAAATTGCAGCAATATTACCAAGATAGTTGAACCGGTTTTACAACGAAACGACGGAAACATCTACTACTTAAATTTATCGCAAGATACCTTCAAATTGGGCGGAAGTTCTTTTGCTCAAATTCTGAATAAAATTGGAACAGAAGTTCCTAGCATTAAAGACGCTGCATTTTTCAAAACAGCGTTCAATACTTTACAAGATTTAATCAAAGACCGTAAGATTAAAGCGGGTCACGACATTGGAAGTGGCGGATTGATTACCACTTTATTGGAAATGAGTTTTGCCGATGTGAATTTAGGAGCGATTTATGACTTGAGTGTTTTAGGCGAAAAGGATGCTGTAAAAACACTTTTCAACGAAAACATTGCGGTTGTTTTTCAAGCGGATGCTTCGGTAGAAGAAACGTTTAAACAAAACGGAATCGAGATTTTCAACATTGGAAAAGTTGTGGAGGGAAATACGATTTCAATAACAAATTTCGATGACAAGTTCAATTTCAATGTTTCGGAATTGAGAGATACTTGGTTTAAAACTTCGTATTTGTTGGACCAAAAACAATCAAAAAACGGAATGGCGAAAGCGCGTTTTGAAAATTATAAAAATCAAGCGTTAAGTTATACGTTCCCAAGTCATTTTGATGGACAACTTTCAAGCTCCCTCCCTTTTGGGCCGGGCCGGGGTGGGGCTCCAAAAGCAGCAATTATCCGTGAGAAAGGAAGCAACTCGGAGCGTGAAATGGCCAATGCGATGTTCTTGGCGGGTTTTGATGTCAAAGACGTTCACATGACCGATTTGATTTCGGGTCGTGAAACATTGGAAGACATTCAGTTTATTGGTGCAGTTGGCGGATTTTCAAACTCTGATGTGTTGGGTTCAGCTAAAGGTTGGGCGGGTGCATTTTTATACAATGAAAAAGCCAATACCGCTTTGAAAAATTTCTTTAAACGAGAAGATACGCTTTCGGTTGGAATTTGCAACGGTTGTCAATTGTTTATGGAATTGGAATTGATGAATCCCGAACACGAAGTACACGGAAAAATGACTTACAACACTTCTAACAAGCACGAAAGTGGATTTACTTCTGTGAAAATACAGAAAAACAATTCAGTAATGTTGTCCACTTTAGAAGGAACGACATTGGGCGTTTGGATTTCGCATGGCGAAGGAAAATTCAAATTACCAAATGCCGAATCTGACTATAATATTGTAGCAAAATATGCCTACGAAGGCTATCCTGCCAATCCAAACGGTTCGGATTACAACACCGCAATGTTGACGGACAAAACAGGACGACATTTGGTAACGATGCCGCACATTGAGCGTTCTACTTTTCCTTGGAACTGGGCTTATTATCCAGAAAGAGGCGTTAAAGATGAAGTTTCGCCTTGGTTAGAAGCGTTTGTGAATGCAAGGAAATGGATTGAGAAAAAGTAAACAATTATATGGATAAAAAGTGCCTTTCGTGAGAAGGGCATTTTTTTTGTACACTAATGCGCTTGGAATTTACCCGCGAGTCTTGTATAATAGGTAAAAATAAATATCAGGACGAGACAAGAAAAAAATCCTAACTTTGCTTACTAAAAAGTTTGTAATTAAGTGAGTAAAGAAATAATAGAATCCCAAGTAAAATCTAAAGAAAGAGTTACGGATCATGGCGAAGTATTTACTAACAAGCGTGAGGTAAATGCCATGTTAAACTTAGTGAAACAAGAAACAGAAAGAATAGATTCTCGTTTTTTGGAACCAGCATGTGGAACAGGTAATTTTTTAGTAGAAATTTTAGAACGAAAATTAAAAGTAGTTGAAGCTCGTTACAAAAAAAGTCAATTAGAATATGAGAGAAATGCAATTACCGCACTTTCCAGTGTTTACGGCGTTGATATTTTACAAGATAATGTAGAAGCTTGCAGAGATAGATTGTTGGGTATTTTCACTAAATATTATATCAATCATTACAAAAAAGATTCCAATCAAGAATTCTTAAAAGCAGCTCAATTTATTTTATCAAAAAATATTATTTGGGGTGATGCATTAACTATGAAAACCATAGAGGAAAAGCCTATCACCTTTTCTGAATGGAGTGCTGTAAATGGGAGTATGCTAAAAAGAAGAGATTTTCAATTAGATAAATTGTTAGAAAATGTGGAATATGATGATAATGAAATGAATTTGTTCTCTGATCATCAAGAACCTGTTTTTATACCACAACCAGTAGCCGAATTTCCATTAACGCATTTCTTAAAAATAGCCGAAAATGATTGAAACCAATTATAATCCAGATGTATTAACCTGTCTTGCTAATTTAAGCAATGACGAGGTATTTACACCTCCTACACTGGCTAACCAAATTTTAGATACTTTACCTCCAGCATTATTTAGCAATTCTAAAACAACATTTCTCGACCCAGTTAGTAAGTCTGGTGTTTTCTTACGTGAAATAGCAAAACGTTTAATGATAGGTTTAGAAACTGAAATTCCTAACCAACAAGAACGATTAAACCATATTTTTAGCAAACAATTATTTGGTATTGCCATTACTGAATTGACTTCCTTATTATCTCGTAGAAGTGTGTATTGCTCTAAAATTGCCAACGGTAAATATTCTATTTGTGAAAACTTTACCAATGAACAAGGAAATATCATTTTTGATAAAACCGAACACACTTGGAGCAATGGAAAATGTACCTTTTGTAATGCCAGCCAAGAAGTGTATGAGCGTGAAGAGGCGCTAGAAACCTACGCTTACCAATTTATACATACCAACAACCCTGAAAAAATATTTAAAAATATGAAGTTTGATGTTATTATAGGAAACCCACCATATCAATTGAGTGACGGTGGCAATGGTAAAAGTGCAAAACCAATCTATCATAAATTTATACAACAAGCTAAAAAACTAAATCCAAGATTTTTATCAATGATTATTCCCGCTCGTTGGTATGCTGGTGGTAAAGGTTTAGATGAATTTAGAGAAGAAATGCTTACCGATAATAGAATACGAAAAATTGTAGATTTCGAAAATTCAAACGAAGTATTTCCAGGTGTTGATGTTGCCGGTGGCATCTGCTATTTCTTATGGGAAAAAGATAACCAAGGATTATGTGAAGTTATCAATTATAGTGATGGCTCAAAAGTAAATTCTGAAAGAGCATTAAATGAGTTTCCGATATTAATAAGACAAAGTCAAGCAATTCCAATTATTAGAAAAGTAACAGCAAACAACAAACAAGCATTAAATGTACGTGTGTCTTCAAGAAAACCTTTTGGATTACCTACTAATTATGCTCCTAAGAAAAAAGGAATACCTTGTTGGTTTACTCAAAAAATTGGCAAACAATTTGCAAATCCAGAAGATGTTTCAGACCCTTTCAAAATTTTAGACAAATGGAAGTTTTTAGTTCCACCTGCTCCAATTGCGGGACAAACAGATTTTTCCAAACCTGTTGGTTTTTATTATGAAGGAAATACAATAATAGCTAAGCCAGGTGAATGTTGTACCGAATCGTTTATTGTTTTAGGTGCTTTCAAAACCGAAAATGAGGTACTTGCTTATAAATCTTATATTTTCACAAAAACAGTTCGCTTTCTTTTATTACAAACTGTAGTTTCACAGCACGTTACAAAAGGCAATTTCCAATTTATTCCTGATTTAATAAAGTATGAAGGAATATATACGGATGAAATGTTAAGAAAAAAGTGGGATATAAATGAGGAAGAATGGCAATATATTAATTCCAAAATTAAAGCTACTGAATTAATGGGAAATAGGAAAAATGAAGACAATGTATAAAATAGAAATTGCACTTATAAATAGTATGGTTCGTCTGATGATTTTACAAAAAGAGTAATTTATGGAAACTTGGAAAGAAAAAGCATTAATTATATTAAGAGACAGCTTGTTTCCTGTACCTATTGAACTCAATGAGTTGGATTGGAAAAGTGGCTTGTCTTCAAAAACAGATAGATTGGCTCAACATATTTGTGCCTTTGCCAATTTGCAAGGTGGTGGTCTACTTGTTTATGGCGTTAACAATAATGGTAGTTTGTTCTCAGTGACGCATGAAGAAGCTGATAAAATCGTTACATTATTGGGGAATATTGCAAAAAACAACTTAAGCACTACTATTTCAATAGAACATAGTATAATGGAGTTCAAAGGATTTAACTTGTTATTTGTTCATATACCAGAACAAGAAGACAAACCCATACATTTACGAGGAAAAGATTTATATGATTGCTACACTAGGTCAGCTGGTCAAACTATTAAAATGACTAAAAAGCAAGTGCAAATCTTAATTTCTCAAACTAGAGGCATCCCATTTGAAGAAATTACAGCTTTAGAAAATTTATCAGAAGAGCAAGTTTTAGCAAAATTAAACTATCAAAAACTATTTGAATTATTAGATAAAAATACACCAAAAAATACTGATGCAATTCTCAATACATTAGCTGAATATAAATTTATTGAGTTATATATTTAGTTTCTGTATTATTTGATTTTGATATATTGGCATTTCTATCATCATTCTTTCGATTGTTTTGTGGAATATAGTTTCTTTGAAAATTGATCTATTGATTCTAAA
>NZ_JBIPPD010000085.1:0-12414 GCF_044368625.1 Flavobacterium sp.
CTAAATATACTCTTTTTGGCAATTTAACTTCGCTTTTTATTACTATTTTTATATACAAGTTATTAACAGACAGATTGTTATAACATATTTAAGGAATGACTAATTAAAAATGGCGTTATTACAAAACATCACCATATACTGGGGTTTTGTCAAAAACTTTTTTTACAAAAGGACAAAGCGGAATGATTTTAATGTTTTTTTTTCGAGCAAAAGCAACAGCTTGTTCCACCATCATTTGTCCAAAACCTTTTCCATTGTGTCCTTCATTCACTTCGGTATGATCGATAATAATTTTATCTAATCCTGCAAAAACAAACGTCATTTTTGCTTCCGGTTGATTGTCAATAGTAATATAGAAAAAACCGTTTTTGTCGTTCACTTCTTGTTTTACCTCTGTTTTCATATTCCAATCAATTCAGCATCGGTATTTCCATTACTAAAAATTGGGAAGCTGTATTTGCTTTGATTTCGATTTCGGCAGCATCTATAATTCCAATTGCGTCGCGAGTGGCTAATTTTTCGCCGTCGACTTCAATTTCACCTTTAATATTCATAATGTAAAAGCCGTTTCCTTCTTTTCTTAGTGATAGTTTTTTTGTGAAATTGGCATCAAAATCACTTAAATAAAACCACGCGTCTTGATGAATCCAAACACCTTCGTCTTCTGGATTGGGGGATAATATTTGTGCAAAATCATTTTTTTGCAATGATGGATCTAGAGTAATCTGCTGATATCTTGGGGTTACATTTTGCGTATTTGGAAACAACCAAATTTGAAATAATTTGGTTCTCAAATCAGCATTTGGATTGAATTCCGAATGTTGAATTCCCGTTCCCGCACTCATAACTTGAATGTCGCCGGTTTTGATGGTTTCAGCATTTCCCATATTGTCTTTGTGTGCCAAATCGCCTTCTAGTGGGATTGTGATGATTTCCATATTATCGTGACCATGCGTTCCAAAACCCATTCCGGCGGCAATAGTGTCGTCATTCAAAACTCTTAAAGCTCCAAATTGAACACGATTGGGATTGAACCAACTTGCAAAACTAAAACTATGGTAGGCATTTAACCATCCATGATCGGCATGACCTCGAGAATCTGCGGTATGTATAACTGTATTTTTCATCATTTACTTTTTTTAATTGTATGCATACAAATTTACAGCACTAAAACTTAAATTAACCTTAATGTAGATTAAGAAAATCAGATTCAAAAAGTTATTTGTAAATTTACAATCTACATTAATATTTTGAGTTTGAAAATGAAATTATTCTTTACAACAATTTTTGCTTTGGTAACTATTTCGAATGTTGCCGCACAAGAACTGGGGATGAGTCCACAAAATGTTTTTTTTGATACTCAAAAAGTTGTGCCGTCCAACTATGCTGCTGCTGCAGGAGCCAATTCGTTCGACGGGCCTTTTTCTAGCGGACAAATGACCTACCAATTGATCATAGCCGCTAGTGAGTTATCTGCATTGGTTGGTAAAAATTTAATCTCCATTTCATTCAGAAATCCGGTAAATGCAATCAGTACATGGCCACCAAGCGACATCACACTTATCAACTACGATATTTATTTGGGCAATGCTGTAAATCCAGCAGATCGAACCCTGTTTTTTGCTCAAAATGCGGTAGGATTGCCAATACAAGTTCGATCGGGTAACTTAGTAGTTCCTGCAAATGCGCTTACCATTGGTTCTAATCCCAATAATTTTAGTTATGATATTGATTTTACTACTCCTTATCTTTATTCAGGGGGCAATTTATTGGTTGAAATAAGACACTTTGGGACACAAGGGTCGTTTCGACGAGTGGATGCCGTTGATACAACAGTACCCGGTTATGGAACGCTTTTTAGTGCTTCTTGGTATCCATCCAACACAACAAGTATAAATAGTGCTTTTGAGGACAGTTTTTCGGTTGTAAATTTTAAAGCAACTGATGTATTGAGTACGATGCGTTTTGAAAGTAATGAAACGACTGTTTTTCCAAATCCAACGCGCGGAAATCTAACGATTGAATCGAATGCTAAAATTAAAAGTATAAAAATTTTAAACCTTCTGGGTCAGACGATTGAAGTTAAAGAGTTACATCAAGATAATTTCCATTTGGATTTATCGCAGTACAGTAATGGAACGTATTTACTGACGATTGAAAATGAATTTGGAACAGTAACTAAAAAAGTTTTTAAAAATTAGGATTTATTTTTTCAACAATCGTGCTTTCATTTTGCTAAAGAATTCGGGCGTTACCCCAAGGTAAGAGGCAATTTGCTTTTGAGGTAAGTAGGGGAGAATGGATTGGTGTTTTTTGCTGAACTTATCAAAACGAGCTTCAGCTGAAAAAGTCAAGTTGTCAATCAGTCGCTGTTGATTTGCAACGAGTGAGTTTTCAATTAAAATTCTAAAAAAACGTTCCATCTTTGGGACTTCTGCGTACAGTTTTTCTTGATTTTCTTTGGTTAAAACAATCACTTCGGCATCTTCATTTACTTCAATATAAAGTTGGCCAGGTCGTTGCGAAAGAAAACTATACATGTCGGCAATCCACCATTCCGAACAAGCAAAACTTACCACATGTTCTACGCCATTTTCGTCAATAGTATAGCTTCGCAAAATACCTGTGGTAACAAAATAAGATCTTGTACACACTTCACCTGCTTTAAGTAAAATGGTTTTTGATTTGAAAGTTTCCACTTGCGTTAAAGACAAAACACGTGCTTCTTCTTGTTTGGTTAAAGCAACGTGTTTGGCGACATTTTTAAGTAATAAGTTCATTTTTTAAAGGTAAACAAAAATAAAGAAGGTGTAAACACTATTTCAGTTGCACCAATTTTGCAGCTTCAACGGCTCTTTTAACTACTTCTGCAATTGGCGTTTCTAATGTGTCGTAAGTCAAGGCAACACCCATTCTGCGGTACGGCCGACTGGTTTTTTTGCCAAAAATTCTAAAGTCGGTTTTGGGTAATGCAGCGATTTCTCCCAAGCCGTGATACGCGATTGTTTCAGAGTTCTCGTTGGCTAAAATCACAGCACTTGCACCTGCTTTTTCTAGTTTTATTTCGAATATTGGAAATCCTAAAATGGCCCTAAGATGCAATTCAAATTGGTTAAAATTTTGCGTTCCTGCTAAAGTTACCATTCCTGTATCGTGAGGTCGTGGCGATAATTCGGAGAAATATACGCCGTCATTTGCAATAAAAAATTCTACACCAAAAATTCCTGCACCACCCAATGCTTCGGTTACTTTCTCGGCCATATCTTGGGCTTCGTATAAATCAGCGTCCGATAGTAATGCAGGTTGCCAACTTTCCTGATAATCGCCACGTTCCTGTCGGTGGCCAATTGGAGCACAAAACAAAGTAGGATTATCCCTTTGAGCAACTGTCAAAAGTGTAATTTCTGAATTGAAATTAACAAAAGCTTCTACAATCACTTCCACGACATCGCCACGAGAACCTTCAAGCGCGTATTTCCACGCTTTTTCAATATCCGCTTCAGATTTTATCGTTGATTGTCCTTTTCCAGACGAACTCATCAAAGGTTTCACCACACAAGGTATTCCTACTTTGGTCACTGCTTTTTGCAATTCTTCGGCGGTGGTGGCATATTCGTATTGGGCGGTTTTAAGCCCCAACTCTTTTGCCGCTAAATCCCGGATTGCTTTTCGATTCATCGTAAAATTTGCCGCTTTAGCCGACGGAACAACGTAAATTCCTTGCTTTTCATAATCGTAAAAACGCTCGGTTCGGATGGCCTCAATTTCTGGTACGATGTAATCCGGTTGATGTTTGGCTACAATTCGGTCCAATTCAGCACCATCAAGCATATTGATGACTTCAAATTCATTGGCAACTTGCATGGCTGGTGCATTTTCATAACTGTCCACAGCAATTACCGTTTGACCAATTCGTTGTGCAGCAATGGTAAATTCTTTTCCCAATTCTCCAGAACCCAGTAGTAGTATTTTTGACATTTCGATTGGATTTATTTTTCACAAAGATAAATTTTGTAAAATTAAAACAGGAATTAATTACCAACGAATGAGAATTACATTTGCGTTTTGACGAAAAATAAAAGATTAATTATAGCGATTGAACTATTTATTTGTTGCTATTTTGTGTATCACTAACGACTAAATAAAATTTTTATATGTTCAAAAAAGAATACATTCATCCCAATACAGGTTTCTCTCAAGTTGTGGTTGTAGCAACTGAAAACACAAAAACATTACATATTTCGGGTCAAATTGGCGAAGGAAACGATTTAGAAACGCAAACTATTGCTACATACAAAAATTTAGAAAAATTGCTGCATCAATGTGGCGCTACTTTTAAAGACGTGGTTAAGATGAATACTTATATTGTGAATTTTAATCCTGAAATTGATTTGCCTATTTATAGAAAAGTACGCTTGGGTTTTTTGGGCGAAAGTAATTATCCCGCAAGTACGTTAGTGGGTGTTTCTGTTTTGGGAAATAGAAATTGGCTAATCGAAATTGACGCGACGGTCGTAATTTCTACCAACCAGTAAAGATTTTCGCTGAAATAATTGAAGTAACTCAAAAATGTAAAAACCCCGAAATTTTTTTGATTTCGGGGTTTCTATTTTATATAAAATCTCTATTTATAACAAAGCTTTTTTGATTCGTGTAAAAGCTTCTGTCAACTGTGCTTCACTCGTAGCATATGACAGTCGCAAACAATTTGGATTTCCAAAAGCTTCTCCTGTAACAGAAGCTACATTGGCTTCAGCCAAAAGATACATGGCGAAATCCGTAGCGTCTTTAATTTCGGTTCCGTTCAACGTTTTGCCGAAATAAAAGGAAACGTCTGGGAAAACATAAAATGCACCTTCTGGAACATTCAATTTCATTCCCGGAATATCTTGAATTAATTTTACCACTAAGTCCCTACGATTTTTAAACGCCGAAACCATTTCGTTCAAAACACTGGGGTTTGCATCAACAGCTGCAATGGTAGCTCTTTGAGCAATCGAATTGGCCCCTGAGGTCACTTGCCCTTGCATTTTCGTACAAGCTTTTGCAATAAATTCGGGTGCTCCAATATATCCAATTCTCCAACCAGTCATGGCAAATGCTTTTGCTACGCCATTTACCGTAATCGTCCTGTCAAACATTCCTGGAATCGACGCTATACTGCAAAAAGTTCCAGAGAAATTAATATGTTCGTATATTTCATCAGAAACTACGTAAATCATTTGTTTTTGACGCAAAATTACTTCTGACAACGCAGTCAGGTCTTCGCGATTAAAAACCGAACCACTAGGATTACAAGGCGAACTGTACCAAATCATTTTTGTTTTTGGTGTAATTGCTGCTTCTAATTGTTCAGGTGTTATTTTAAAATCCGTTTCAACGGATGTGGGAACTTCAACTGGAACACCACCTGCCATTTTCACAATTTCGTAATAAGAAACCCAGTAAGGCGCTGGTAAAATCACTTCGTCGCCTTCATTAAGCATAACTTGGGCAATGTTGTACAAAGATTGTTTGGCACCTGTAGAAACCACAATATTTGCGGGAGTATAATCTAAATCATTATCGCGTTTAAATTTCTTACAAATGGCTTGTTTCAAATCTACATATCCATCCACGGGCGAATAGGTACTGTAATTTTCGTCAATTGCTTTTTTCGCCGCTTCTTTAATAAAATCAGGGGTATTGAAATCGGGTTCGCCCAAACTTAAACTGATAATGTCTTTTCCTTGTGCTTTTAAATCCCGTGCCAAAGCGGCCATTGCTAGAGTTTGTGACGTAGCTATTTGATTTATCCGATCTGATAAATGGTCCATAGTTATAATTTGTTTTTGGTTGTAAGTTTTATGCCATTGCTGGCTTTTGTCCCAAGTCCCTCAAATGCTTGAAATGTGCAATTACGGCACCTCTCATCGTTTGAAATTCATGGTAAGGCAAGTTGCATTCTTTTGCGGTTTGTTTTACGATTTCTGCAATTTTTCCGTAATGCACGTGACTGATGTGTGGAAATAGATGGTGTTCTACTTGATGATTTAATCCGCCTGTAAACCAATTTACGATTCTGTTTTTTGGAGCAAAATTTGCGGTAGTATACAACTGGTGAATAGCCCAGGTGTTTTCCATTTCTCCCTCTTCATTCGGTATGGGGTTAGTGGTTTCATCTACCACATGGGCTAACTGAAACACAATGCTCAAAATCAATCCTGCAGTATAATGCATAATGAAAAAGCCCAAAAGCACTTTCCACCAAACGATTCCAATAATGATAGGTAATACTAACCAAAGTGTTACGTAAATGATTTTGGTAATCACTAAAACCGTCCACAATTTCGCCGGATTTTGAGGTTCGCCATACGATAATTTACGTTTTAGATATCCTTTCATTTGCTTCCAATCTGTGGTCAAAGCCCAATTAAATGTCAACAATCCGTATAGAAAAACAGAATAATAATGTTGAAATTTATGAAATTTATACCAAGGTGCTTCTTGTGTAAATCGAATGATTCTTCCGGCATCTAAATCTTCATCATGCCCGTGAATGTTAGTGAAGGTGTGGTGCAAAACATTGTGTTGTACTTGCCAATTGTGTACATTTCCTGCCAATATATAAATGCTTCCACCCATAAACTTGTTGAGCCACGATTTATTCGAATACGAACCGTGATTTCCATCGTGCATTACATTCATTCCTACTCCAGCCATCCCAATTCCGATTACAACAGAAAGCAAAAGCATCACCCAAAATGGCATTGAAATGGTTAAAATTAGAAAATAGGGGGTTAAAAACAACAAAAACATGATCACTGCTTTTAGGTGAAGTTTCCAGTTTCCTGTTTTTTTGATATTATTGTCTTTGAAATAAGCGTTGACTCTAGAATTTAATGTTCGAAAAAACTTCAGACTGTCTTGTTTTGAAAACGTAGGGACGTTGGTATTCATATAGTAATTGAAAAATTATAAAGGAGTTCAAATATAAAAATAATAAAATTGAAAACACATCATAAAGGTTAAATATTTCCTTTTAAAAATAGTTACTTTTGCCAAAAAGTTTAAAATGGATCAAATAAGTTGCTACTTCCCCCATCTGTCTGATATTCAAAAGAAACAGTTTCAAAAATTAGGTGAATTATATCCAGATTGGAATGCCAAAATCAACGTCATTTCAAGGAAAGATATTGACGAATTGTATACCAAACACGTATTGCATTCGTTGGCAATTGCTAAAATTCAAGCTTTTGAACCAGGAACTTATGTTTTGGATGTAGGAACGGGTGGCGGTTTTCCTGGGATTCCATTAGCAATTTTGTTTCCAGAAACACGCTTTTATCTGATTGATGTAATTGCGAAAAAAATAAAAGTGGTGCAAGCGGTTGTGGATGCATTGGAACTAAAAAATGTAAAAACCGAACAAATGCGTGCCGAAAACGTAAAAGGCGATTTTGATTTTATTGTCAGTCGTGCCGTGACTAATATGCCCGACTTTGTTTCGTGGGTAAAAACCAAGATTAAAAAACAAAACAAACACGCACTCAAAAACGGTATTCTTTACCTCAAAGGTGGCGACTTAACCGAAGAATTAAAGGATTTTCCCAGTGCGACGGAATACAATATCGCCGAATTTTTTGAAGATGAGTTTTTCGAAACTAAGAAAGTGGTACATTTGCCTTTGAAATTTAAAGTATAATTTAACATCTTAGCCACTAAATTTTTATGAAAAAGTATTTCTATGTTTTAATTGCATTTATAATATTTTCTTGTGGAGGGTCGGATACATACCAAGGAAAATGGAAAGCTATGGATGCTTCTAAAGCAAAGTTTGACATTGTTTTTTCGACCAAAAGTTTTTCAATAACCGATAGTATTGGAAAAACGAAATCATATAATTACAATCAAAATTCATTTGCATTTGAAAATTCAACTGCAACCTATGGAATTGAACTTGGGGATGGAAGAGCATATGAAATTTATTTTCCAACCAGTAGTAGAGAAGTAGCTTTGATTTTGGACGAAAATAAAAATCAAATGTTTACAATAAGTCGAAAAGACTATATCAATTATGACGATATTTACAAACTTTAAATAATAATTCTAAATCCGATTCAATTGCTGAGTCGGATTTTTTTTCTTGAATTGAAAGTTTTTATAATCAGCAAGTTGAGGAGTATTAAAAATTCTAAATAAAAAAACCGAGCCAACTTAATGACCCGGTCTATAGCTATTCCAATGCTCAAAACTTGACCCGAGGCGAGGCCGAACGGAGCGAAGCTAAACTTTAAACCTGAAACAAAAATTTACTCCCCCAAAAACGGATACCGGTAATCCTCCGGAGTCACAAAAGTTTCCTTAATCGTTCGTGGCGAAACCCATCGCAACAAGTTCAATGCCGATCCTGCTTTGTCGTTGGTTCCTGAAGCTCTAGCACCACCAAAAGGTTGCATTCCTACCACAGCACCCGTAGGTTTGTCGTTGATGTAAAAGTTACCCGCTGCATTTTTCAACGCTTCTGTCGCTTCTGCAATCGCATAACGGTTTTGACTGAAAACCGCACCCGTTAAAGCATATTCTGAAGTTTCGTCAACCAGTTTCAAGGTTTCTGCCCATTTTGCATCTTCGTAAACATAAATGGTGATTACCGGACCAAACAATTCCGTCTCCATCGTGTTGTATTTTGGATTGGTCGTTACGATTACTGTTGGCTCAATAAAGTAGCCTTTTGATTTGTCGTAATTTCCGCCCGCGATAATTTCTGCATCACTGTCTTTTTTCGCTTGGTCAATATAGCTTGCCAATTTGTCAAACGAACCTTCGTGAATAACTGCCGTAATAAAGTTACCAAAATCCTCCGGCGAACCCATTTTCATAGATTTTACATCTTTCAGCAACAATTCTTTCACTTCCGGCCACAAACTCTGCGGAATGTAAGCTCTCGAAGCTGCGGAACATTTTTGTCCTTGGAATTCAAAAGCACCTCGCGAAATTCCCGTAACCACTTGTTTTACATTAGCTGATGGATGTGCCACGATAAAATCTTTTCCACCGGTTTCGCCCACAATTCTTGGGTAGGTTTTGTAGTGATTGATGTTGGTGCCAATCTGTTTCCAAATGTCTTTAAACACATGAGTCGAACCCGTAAAATGCACTCCCGCAAAATCACGACTTGCAAAAACGGTATCGCTGATCATTTGGGCATCGCCAAAAACCACATTAATTACGCCATCCGGAATTCCCGCTTCTTTAAAAATATCAATAATTATTTTTGCCGAAAATACTTGGCTATCACTCGGTTTCCAAATCACCACATTCCCCATCATTGCAGCACTCGCGGGCAAGTTGGCTGCAATAGCTGTAAAATTAAAAGGCGTTATCGCATACACAAAACCTTCCAACGGACGGTATTCCAATCGGTTCCAAACCGACGAATCCGATTTGGGTTGGTCGTTATAAATTTGCGTCATGAACTCCACGTTGAAACGCAAAAAGTCAATCAACTCGCAAGAAGCATCAATTTCTGCCTGATAAATCGTTTTGGATTGTGCAATCATCGTAGCCGCATTAATTCTCGCACGGTACGGTCCCGCAATCAATTCTGCCGCTTTCAAGAAGATAGCCGCTCGTTGTTCCCAAGCCAAGTTGGCCCAAGCATCCTTAGCTTCCAAAGCATTTGCAATCGCTTGCTCCACATGCTTTTTCTCAGCCAAATGATACGTTCCCACCACATGTTTATGGTCGTGAGGCGCCGACATATTTCTAGTATTTCCCGTTCTAATTTCTTCGCTACCAATATAAATTGGCACATCAATGGTCTCATTCCACATGGTTTTATACGCTTCCAAAACCGCTTTTTTCTCCGGACTATTTGGAGCGTATGATTTTACCGGCTCGTTCACCGCTTTCGGAACATGAAAAAATCCTTTTAACATAATATCGTGTTGTTTAAATTATCAATAAAAAAATCTGCCGCAAAGGTACTAAATCCTAATTACATAACCCTATTTTGCGGAAACATCAACATTCTCAGGTAAAAATAAATGACTTCCTCTTTATTCCAAGCTTCCCTCCCGATCGCTATCGGGATTGGAGCGCTTGTTCCGAACTTTTTCGGAAGGTTAGGGGGGGATTTGGAGCGAATCGCTTGAGCTTTTTTAGGTTTCTATGTTCCCGCTTTCCGCAATATCTCCCGAAGAAAAATCGGGAGGATATTTGCTTCAATCGGGGCTAGAGGGAATCTTAAGGAACTTTTGGGATGGCTTGCGACATTGGAACGAATAGATTTTCCGAACCTTCGGGAAAGCAATCTCCTTACATCTTCACCCAAATTTGTCATTGCTTCGCCAGTTCGAGCAGAGCTCTCGTGTCCGTAGGAATCTATTATTGCGTGGGCAAATAATAGTTTTCAACCGAGAAATAAAAATAAAAGAATATATTTGGGAAATGAATGATATGTAAGTTCAAGTTATAAGTGCAACAGATAAATTAATAACAGACCTATTAGAAAATTCAATTATCTTAGTCCAATTGAAACTCTAAATAATAAGTTTGTTGCACTTATGAATTGAACACAGCATATTTGATAATTACATCGTGTTTATGAATTTGGGTAAGTAAATTTAATTTTTAAAATTATGATAGAAAAGAGAATTACTTTTAATTGTAGTGACAATGAATATCCTATTGTTTTAATATCTGAACAGCTTTTGGAGTTTTTGAATACAAAAATTTCTTGTGAAAAGATTTTTTCAAAAATGAATTTACCTTATCAGAAACAGGAATATTTTATATACCAAAAATTTGTGTCCATAATATTACCAGAAAGAAAATTTAAGATTTATGATATAGTTCAAAAAGATTTTAATCACCACAATTATTTTCTTGAAGAATTTGATTTTGAGTATTACGGGAATATTTTGCCTAGAAAACCAAAAAAATTTGAGGTAAGAGTTGAAAAAAAATTAGATTTAGGTTATTCGTCAATTATAATTATATTTTTAATCTCGCTGTTAATTTATTTAAGCTTAAATTTTAATATATTCATAACATTTCTAGTGGTTATAATGATTGCTTTTTTACCAATGCTTGGTTTAAATTTCCCTAAAAAAAGTATTGAATATAAAGAACCTATTGAAGATTCTCGTTATTATGAGTTGTTTAATACTTATTCGCAAGAAGTATTAAGAGTTTTTAAAAAAGTTAGTAGTGAATTTGAAATTATAAGTAAAGAAAATAATAAAATTGCAGAAGAGAACAGAAGTGTCATTGAAGAAATTTTTTTGAAAGAGTGTGTTTTGCCACAAATAATTACTTGCAAAAAAAACAGTAACTCTAACCGAGGTAGAACCGAATTGTTTTTCTTGACTAAACTAGTCAAAGCATTTAATACACAAATCTTAGTTGATGTAGTGCCAGATATTGGTCAAAATCCATTTCATCCTGATTTTGTACTGGTTTGCAAACATACTGGTATTCATATAGACATAGAAATTGATGAGCCTTATTCAGTGAATAATGGCAATCCAATACACCATGACAGAAGTAATGATGAAGAAAGAAATAAATTTTTTTTAGAAATAAATTGGTGCGTTATTCGGTTTTCAGAAAAACAAGTGATTGAAAATAGTGATGAATGCGTTGAATTAATTCAAAATGTCTTGCTTTCTATAAAAGAAAAAAAGCAGAATTTTACTCATAAACTACCTTTGTCTAAAAAATGGAGTTATGAAGAATCGCTTATAATGAGTAACAATAATTATCGCAATTCTTACTTGCCAGATAATATGAAAATAAAAGTAAATTATACCAAACCTAGTAATGAAAGCTCATATGAAATTGATAATTTACCTTTTTAATAATATAAATGATGAGTAATAAAATAAAAGATTTTGAACAACTACATAGCGATTGGAGAAATATATCAATAAATCAATTATCCTTTACAAATAATCTTATTTTGACTTTTTCGGCGGGTTTTTTTATTTATATAATTTCACAAAAAAATTTACCTGATTTTCATATTTCTTTAAACGAAGTTTTCAATTTTTCAAAACTTACGTATGCATTAAGCCTTACTTTTTTAATCTTCTCTCTTATGTACGGGACTGCAACTTTATTTACGAGGTTATACGATTTTAGAATAACAAGAAACATAATTTTTGCGAGGAGTAGAAATAATAATAATTTTAAATATTCTGATTATGAAGATTTTAGCCTTTTTGAGAGGTTAAATGGCTTCTATATAATACTTTTTAAAAAATTACCATTTTTATCTAGAGAAGATGCTAAAAAGGGGAAAGATAATATTGGCTGTGTTCAATTCATAAGTGCAACAAACTTATTATTTAGAGTTTCAATTGGACTAAGATAATTGAATTTTCTAATAGGTCTGTTATTAATTGATAATTCTACTTGTTTAATTTTTTC
>NZ_JBIPPD010000362.1:0-3405 GCF_044368625.1 Flavobacterium sp.
TCGTTGCAGCTGCAATCGCTGACCAAAGGGTCGATGAAGACACGGCCTGGAGCTATACTGTTCCTGCAGGCACATTCAGCGACGCTGACGGGGATGCGCTCAGCTACACGGTCACTCTGACCGGTAGTGCATTGCTCCCTGACTGGCTCCGCTTCGATGGGGTCACGCGGACCTTTACAGGCACGCCGCCCGAGAACTTCAATGGCGATGTATCCCTGACCGTCACAGCCACTGACGGTGCGTTGAGCGTATCGGATACGTTCGTGCTGACCGTGAACCCGGTTGAGGATGAAGCAACCGGCACGCTTGCGGTTGCTGGCACGGTCGCCGAAGGCGGCGTAGTCACCGCTGATCTATCTGCGAGCGATGTCGACGGTGCGATCACTGCTACAAGCTACCAGTGGCAAATTTCCGCCAATGGCAGCGACGGATGGACCGACATCAGCGGTGCGACTGGATCGAGTTATGAGATCGCTTCTGACCAAAGCCAAGTTGGCAAATATCTGCGCGCTGTGGCGACAACTAATGATGCCGTGGGAGGGACGACGAGTTTCACCAGTGTTGCAAGCGCCGCTATTGCCAATGTGAATGATGCTTCTTTGGGAGTGCTACGGTTGGCGAAGGCTCCTGAATTGGTTCAGGAGTTTGCGATCAATACCTATCTCGGGGGCACTCAGGAAAACGCTTCAGTTACGGCACTTGGAGACGGTGGCTGGCTTGTTGCCTGGATGTCGTTGGATCAAGATGGTTCCGGATGGGGCGTATATGGTCAGCGCTACAGCAGCGCGGGCAAGCAAGTAGGCACTGAATTTCGCGTCAATAGCTTTACTGCCAACAACCAAGAATACCCATCTGTTGCAGCGCTTGCAGATGGCGGCTGGATAGTAACATGGCACTCAGGGGTCGCCCCGTGGCTGCCCGAAGGTCAAGATGGTTCGAGTTTTGGCGTTTATGGCCAACGTTATGACAGCATGGGTCAAGCGCAGGGCACCGAGTTCCTCATAAACAGCTACACATTTGGCTATCAATATAAGCCCTCGGTCGCCTCATTGGTTGACGGCGGTTGGGTGGTTCTTTGGGTTTCTTCACAAGATAGCAGCTATGAAAGCGTTCATGGACAACGCTATGATGCCAATGGCAATGCTGTCGGCAACGAATTTCAAGTCAATACATATGAACAATACTGGCAGAATGTACCTGTCGTTGTCGGTCTTGAGGACGGTGGATGGTTGGCAGTTTGGGAGTCTTACGACCAAGACGGGTCATATTTCGGTATCTATGGCCAACGCTTTGATAGCTTTGGAAATACTGTTGGCGGTGAGTTCCAAGTTAACACCAGTACCATAAACAGTCAGGAGCACCCATCGGTCACCGCGCTTGTAGATGGGGGTTGGGTTGTCACTTGGATGTCCGATGATGGAGCATCTTGGGGTATCTCCGGTCAGCGTTATAATAGCGCTGGTTTGGCCATTGGCGGTGAGTTTAGGGTCAATAGCTTCACTGCAAATACGCAGGCCTTCCCTTCAGTTACCTCGCTTTCAGATGGCGGCTGGCTTGTCACTTGGCAGTCAGATGGTCAGGATGGGTCAAGTTCGGGCATTTATGGCCAACGGTACAGCAATGAAGGTAGCCCAGTCGGCGGCGAGTTTCAGGTCAACACCACAACGGCAGGCGCGGAGGCCTTGCCCTCAGTTGCGACGCTTGCTGACGGTGGCTGGTTAGTCGCTTGGTCGAATGGCGAAATCTATGGCCAGCGCTATGACGCGCAAGGCAACAAGGTCGGCGTTTATGGGACTGCCTCCACCGAGGCTACACTCTCAGACTTTGTTCAAGGTAATGTTCTTCACGCAGATGCTGGCCAGATAAGTGATGCTGATGGAATTGGCAGCTTTGCTTGGCAGTGGCAGCGGTCAAGTGATGGAGGGTTGACATGGCCAGATATCGCTGGAGCGACCGAAGCCAATTACGTGCTCCTCCAATCGGATGTGGGTCAACTTGTTCGGCTGAAAGGTACTTACACCGACGGTCAAGGTGCGATTGAGACAGTATACTCAGCGGCGTCGGCGCCGATTGCTAACGTCAACGACGCACCTGTGGTCGCAGCTGCGATTGCTGATCAAAGCGTTAATGAAGACACAGCCTGGAGCTATACTGTTCCTGCCGGCACATTCAGGGATATCGATGGCGATACGCTAACTTACACGGCAACCTTGGGTGACGGTTCGCCACTTCCTAGCTGGCTCAGCTTCGATGCGGCGACACTTACCTTCTCAGGCACCCCAACGCCCAACTTCAACGGCGACATTGCGATCAGCGTGAAGGCGTCGGATGGGACTTTGAGCGTCTCTGATACGTTCACGCTTACAGTTACTGGCGTTCCTGGCCTGATTATTGACGGCACCGCAGGCGGTGACGTGATAAATGGAGGCGCGGGTGATGACACGATAAATGGCTACGCTGGTCAGGATGCAATTAATGGCAATGCTGGCGATGACACTATCTTTGGAGGCACCGAAGGCGATTCATTATTAGGCGGTGATGGCAACGACATAATTTATGGTGGCGATGGCGATGACTATCTCGATGGAAACCTTGGAAACGATGTGTTGGATGGGGGGGCTGGCAATGATCGTTTGTTCCGAGCTGGTTATGCCGACCTTGGAGGTGCTGACACATTGCGCGGTGGAGCTGGCAATGACAGAATATTGTCTGACGGTTACATCGCTCCATTCGAAACTGTATACATAGAAGCTGGGTCCGGCGACGATTACGTTGAGACATCAAATTTCTTTAGTGACGGACTTACAAACATTGATTTGGGAGAAGGTAACGACACAATCCGCTATTACACTTCAACTGTTAGTTCTTTAACACTTGGCAGTGGCGTTGATAACATTTTGATTCAACGGATTAGAGACAATATTTCTTTTACCGTTACTGATTTCCAGGCAGGCTCACAGGGAGATCGCTTCAACCTATTGGAAGTCGTGGACGGTGAATTGATCGGATGGGACCGTAGCACTAATCCGTTTGGGGCAAGTGGATACTTTAAACTGGCGCAATCAGGGGCAGATACCCTCCTACAAGTCGACCGAGACGGTTCTGCGAATGGAGAGAGCTTCGCCACATTTGCTACTCTGCAAAATGTTGCTGCATCTCAACTTGATGCCTTCAACTTCGGTGGGTTCAATCCTGATGGCAGCCCTGCACTAGGCCAAAGTATAGATGGCACTGATGGTAGCGAGGTTGTTTATGGAACGGCCGGCGGCGATACGATCAACGGCAATGCTGGTGACGACACAGTTTATGGATACGCTGGCGACGATGTAATCTACGGTGGCGCAGGTAATGATGAAATCATCGGCGGCAACGGCAATAACGTCCTCGATGGTGGGGACGGCAATG
>NZ_JBIPPD010000086.1:0-12401 GCF_044368625.1 Flavobacterium sp.
TTTTTTGATAAAAA
Organism: Flavobacterium sp.; assembly: GCF_044368625.1. Lineage (GTDB taxonomy): Bacteria > Bacteroidota > Bacteroidia > Flavobacteriales > Flavobacteriaceae > Flavobacterium. The sequence goes on from NZ_JBIPPD010000086.1 coordinate 15, forward strand.
TAACACTTTTTGAGTAGAAAATAAATTTCCTTTGCACCCTAAACTAGCATCATGGACAAAATTTACTACCTCGCTTCCTGCGATACTTGTCGGAAAATTATAAAAAACCTCCCGAAATCGGCCGAATTGGAGTTTCAAGACATTCGTCAAAATCCCGTTACCGAAGAACAACTGGAAGAATTACATCAACTTGCCGGAAGTTATGAAGCGCTTTTTAGCAAAAAAGCACAATTGTACAAATCGATGGATTTGAAAAGTAAAAATTTAACCGAAGCCGACTATAAAAAATACTTGCTCGAACACTACACTTTTTTGAGTCGTCCCGTTTTTATCGTTAAAGGAAAAGTGTACATTGGCAACAGCCAACCCAGTATTCACGCAGTTACCCAAGCTTTACAATAATGTCAAAAAGATATTTGGCCTTACTTGCGGCAACATTTGTCTCCATTATTTACGGCGTTACGTTTACCATTGCTAAGGATGTCATGCCGGCTTACGTTTTACCTTTTGGCTTCATTGTCTTGCGAGTTGGAGGATCCGTCGTACTGTTTTGGTTGATTTGGTTTTTTGTACCCAAAGAGAAAATTGATCGTGCCGATTTCCCCCGAATTATTGCTGCCGCTTTTTTTGGGGTGGCGTTCAACATGCTCACTTTTTTCAAAGGATTGAGTTTGACCTCACCCATTTCTGCCTCGGTTTTAATGGTTACCACACCCATAATCGTCTTGATACTTTCTGCCCTAATTCTCAAAGAACGCATGCTCAAACGCAAAGTGTTTGGGATCATCTTGGGACTTGTTGGAACCGCATTTTTAATCCTGTACGGAAAATCGGTTGGCGATGCTACGAATGCCAACTTGGGTAATGCACTCGTCTTTGCCAATGCCATTTCATACGGATTTTACCTCATTGTGGTCAAAAAATTAATGGAAAAATACAATGCATTTACCTTTGTCAAATGGATTTACTTGTTCGGATTCCTGATGGTTTTACCGTTTGGCTGCACCGAATTGCAAGCCGTAGCCTTTGCAGAAATTCCTGTTGACATTGCTTGGAAAATCGGCTTTGTCGTTTTCTTTTCAACGTTTTTAACCTACTTGCTCAATCTACTTTCGATGCGTGAATTGAAACCCACCACCGTGGCGGTTTTCATTTACCTGCAACCTGTTTTTGCCACTGTTTTCGCCATCGGATTGGGCAAGGACGAACTCAATGCCGTTAAAGTAGGTGCTGCAATTTTGATTTTTTCAGGCGTATTTTTAGTAACTCAAAAGAAAAATTAAATTTTTGGAGCGGTCCCGAAGTTTCGGGAGTTTAGGTTTTTTCATTCCGAGGCTTCGGGACATATTCCCGCTATCGCCTTTATCCCCGATGAAAAATCGGATCCCGATAGCGATTGAACCCTATCGGGGGTATTTACGTTTTTACATTTTCTTTTGGACTGACTTGGGAATTTATAGCATCTGTACTTATAAACTGGTCTTTTTCAACTTTATAGTTTCACAATGGTTACTTTAACAGCCTCTAATCTAAAATAGTTTTTTACTTTAGAGATAAACACTAACTGCTTGATAACAATCCACACTGGCTTTAATTTACGATAAGTTTACACCCTTGGCTCAAACCGTCTTTGGTATTTCTTATATTTAAAAAATAAATGCCATTTGGGAGAAGTCCGTCAAAAACCAACTCCTTATGTATAATTTTACCCAAACTATGAAGTTGCCCCAAAGAGTTGTGGATAGAATATTCATATTCTTCTTCGCGCAAACCCACAATTTGAATTGAACGTGTAGTATTAGAAATTGGATTGGGGTAAACGGACAATGCTGCCAAGTTGTGCTCCTTTGAATTTAAATTTCCACACAAGTTTATTTCTACATTCCGGTGTGTATGCCAGTAATCTTCTATTACTACAGCTAATGAGTCCGCAAAAATTTCCCTGTTCGCTGCTGAATCTCTGATACCTGAAAAGTTCAATTCCATCTGAAAACCATTAACTGCATTATTTGGCGCATAACAAGTATGATTTGCTGTGATATATCCTCCACTGTAATAATTGGAATTTAAAGCTGGAAACGGAATTTGAGCGCTTGGAACAGCAGGATATCCTTTGATACCCAATAGCGTTCCAAATGCGTTTGTACCCCTTAAAAGTTGGGCATGTGTCGCATTGTTTTGGTTATTTAAAGCTAAATTTTTGATCGAACTGTAATTGAGGTAGTTGCTGGTATTTAACGTTGCATCAGATAAAGCTAACTCGTCATCATATAACAAATATCCCAACTCAATACGTTGGATAGGGTTTCCATGACCGTGTAGGTCTATAAAAAGCGTATTAGAATTTGAAGATAAATTAGCATGATTCTGAGCTGTAGCAATAAAAGACTGAAATTCTGTCCATGCTAAAACAGCGGCTGGATTTCCGCAAGCGCCATCGGTAACATTTCTATTGCAATCCAGTTTTGCCCTTTTTAAGTGCGAAATAATAATGTGTGGGTAACAACCTGTTTGCTCAAAAAGCGCGAGCTTGATTGCCAAAGCTGTCTCAATGGTATTTACATCCGTGGCAAAAACAGGATCATTACAAGTTCGGTTTGGAATAGAAACCGGGTCTAAACCGCCTCCGTGTGGTACTGAAATTACAATAGGCAAAGTACCTTTTTGATATTCTATATAATTATTCGTTCCAAAAAAAACCTCCTGAGCAAATCCAAAATTTAAAAAAAAACTTGCTAGTACAATAAAAATAATTTTTTTCTCCATTGTTTGATAATTTATCCTCAAAGATATTCCTAAATAATTGTAAATCACAATAAAACAGCTGTAAGAAATCTTTCGCCTCGTTAAAAAGTATGCCCTTACTTTTGATAAAACTCAACACAAGAGGATGAAGTGCCTAAACCCGTATCTTTAATAAAAATAGTGCTCATTATTTTGAATTTGTTTGACAAGCAATAGTAATCAAAATGCACAATCCTTGTTAACAAATAATCATCAAATAATATCCAAATCATTACGCCTTAACTTTTACGAAACAATCAGCAACTCCCTTTTAAACATTACTTATTCTTTACATAAAACGGGTTTAACAATTTGAGTTGAATTTTGTGGGAAATTAACTTAATCTCAACACAATGTTTAAAAACTACAAAACCAGAGGCCTCTTGTTCCTTTTAATGGTAGTGATGCATACCTCTTCTTGGGGTCAATCACTTGTACACTATTGGAATTTCAATAACAATGCAACAGTACAAACCATTACTACACCATCTCAAAGTGTGGTTGCAGGTGCAGCAATTTTGGCTATCGCAGGCGGAACAAGCACTATAGATGCAGCAGGCGGAACGGGACAAAACTTTAATGTCTTGAATTTGAACGCACGAAATGGAGACGTTTCCGGAACCCATTTGCGTTTCAACAATCCTATTGGTGGTCAATTGCAGTTTGATTTGCCTACAACAGGATTTGAAAATATAATAGTTAAATTTACCACCCGTCGTTCGGGTTCAGGTGCAGGAACACAAGTTTGGAGTTACACAACCGACGGAACTACTTATCTTCCGTACACGAATGTTCTTCCTAACGACGGCGATCCTGGTTTAATTACTTTTGATTTTTTATCAAATACCGCCGTAAACAACAATCCAAATTTCAAATTGAGAGTTGCTTTTGAAGCACTTCCAGGCGGAACGGGTGGCAACAACCGATTTGACAATTTCACTACAGACGGAAACGCTATTGGTGGCGGTGACACCATCGCTCCTGTAGCTGTACTTTTACCTGCCAATAATGCTACAAATGTTGCCATCAACATCCAACCAACCATTTCCTTTAATGAAAATGTACGCTTGGTAAACAATGATCCTTTGACCAATACCAATGCGGCTTCGGTTGTGGAGTTGCGTTTAAATAATGCTACAGGAACTTTGGTCCCGTTTACTACAACTTTTGCAAACAATACCATTACAATCATTCCATCGACAGCATTGGCAAATTTGCAAAACTATTACCTAGCCCTTTTGCCCAATACGGTAGAAGATTTTAGTAATAATGCCGTTTCAGTTGCATCAACTGGTATTTTCACAACCATTTCGGTACAAACGCAATTTGAAGCGGGCGATATGGTTTTTGTAGGCTACCGAATGAATGCAACCGCTACGGAAGACGAAGTAGCATTACTTACTTTAGTCGATATCGAACCGGGCACTTTTATCTTTTTAACCGATTCAAAATACACGAACAATGCCCAACCCCAATGTTCTAATGGCATTACGTGGACTTTAGGAGCGAATGAGTGTGTAACGGCAGGATCCGTAATTACGATACAAACTGCTGCTTTACTTGCAAATAAAGGAACCGTAACTGGTTCTGGTTTCGGATTGAGTTCAGGTGGTGATCAAGTGATTGTTTACACCGGTTCTGCTGCAAATCCAAACTATATTACTGCATTAAGTTCCAACGGATGGGTAGCGTCTAACGCCTCTTGTAGCGGAAGTTTATCCATGATTCCTGCTGGATTAGCAGACGGAACATCGGCATTAAATACCAGTACCGCTCCAGGAAATGTTGCCGGAAATGCGGTCAATGCATTTTACAACGGTACACAATCAGGAACGCCTGCAGCTTTGAAAACGGCGATTTTAAATCCCGCCAATTGGACCGCAGTTGATGGTGGAACAGCACCTCAAACGTGGCCAACTTGGAATTTCCCGAGCACCTTGCAAGTCTTAAATGCTGTGGTAACCAGTAACAACACGATTCAAGTGACTTTCAGCCAAGACGTAAACGCGGCTTCGGCACAAACATTGGCCAACTATTCGGGTGTAGCCAATTTAACTTCGGCAGTAGTTGCAGGTCCAACCGTGACATTGACATTCGGAACGCCCTTTGCAGCAGCAACAAACTATGCTTTGGTTATTGACAACATTCAAAACTCCAGCAATGTAGCCATGACTTGTCCGTTTTCGTTCAACTTTGCTTTCAATACAAGCGTTTCTTTGGCATCCAATTTTATCAAAGTAAACGAGAATGCAGGAACTTTGAGTTTTGTAATAAATTTAAACAGTCCAGCGGTTTCTTCAGTTGATTTGGTAGTAAAAGCAGCTCCATTCAGTACCGCTGATGCCAACGATTTTACGTTGACCACACAAACATTAAATTTTACAGGTTCAAGTGCATTGACGCAAACCATCACTATTCCGATTATTGATGACGCTACTGCCGAACAACAGGCAGAATATTTTGTATTGAGTTTGGAAAATCCGGTTGGTTTAACAATCTCAGGCGACACATTCGCTACGATTTACATCATCGACAACGACAGTGCAGCACCAACCCCTTCTCAACAAATTGAATTGAACTACGTGGGAAGTTTTGATCCTTCGGGAAACAATACAAGTACGTGCGAAATTACCGCCCACGATCCCATCAGTCAGCGTTTATTTGCCACCAGTGCGATTGCAAATTTCTTAGACATCATCAACTTCAGCAATCCAGCGGCTCCATCATTGATTACTTCAATCAATATGGCTCCTTACGGCGGCATTACAAGTGTTGCCGTTAAAAACGGAATCGTTGCCGTGGCTTCGCCAAATACCGACGGAATGCTCAACGGATCTGTAGTGTTTTTCGACACTAATGGTGTTTTCTTGAAGCAAGTAACCGTAGGAAATCTGCCTGATATGCTTACTTTTACCCCAGACGGAACTAAAGTTTTAACAGCCAACGAAGGCCAGCCCAATGCCAATTATTCCATTGACCCAGAAGGTTCCGTAAGTATTATTGATATTTCGGGTGGTGTTGCCAATTTGACACAAGGAAACGTAACCACTTTGTTGTTTACACCATACAATGCACAAGAAGCAGCATTGATTGCTTCAGGTGTTCGAAAACTGAAATTGACCAGTACATTATCGCAAGACTTCGAACCTGAATTTATTACCGTAAGTGCCGACAGCCAGAAAGCTTGGGTTACGTTACAAGAAAACAATGCGATTGCCGAAATCAATTTGGCAACCAATTCGTATACCAGCGTTTGGGCATTGGGTACAAAAGACATGAGTTTGCCCGGAAACGGCTTTGATGCTTCTGACAACAACAACGAAGTTTTGATTGCCAACTGGCCGGTGAAAGCATTTTACATTCCCGATTCTATGGCAAGCTACACCGTGGGCGGCGTGACGTATTTGGTTACCGCCAATGAAGGAGACGAAAAAGAATACACAGGCTTGGTAGAACGGGTTGCCGTTGGAGCAAGTGCTTATGCACTGGATCCGACTATTTTTCCAAATGCAGCCATGTTGAAACAATCCCACAATTTGGGTCGTTTCAGAGCTACAAACTTGAATGGAAATTTAGATGCCGACGCCGAATTTGAAGAGATCAATGCTGTAGGAGCCCGTTCGTTTTCTATTTTCAATACCGCAACACAGCAAATCGTTTTTGACAGTGGCGATGATTTTGAACGCTACACCGCCGCCAATTATCCAACCATTTTCAATGCCGATCACGAAAGCAATACGCCAAAAGTGAGAAGCCGTGCCAAAGGTCCAGAGCCAGAAGGCGTTACGGTAGCTACGATTGCCGATCAAGCATTTGCTTTTATAGCCTTGGAACGTGTGGGTGGTGTGATGGTGTACAACGTTACCAACCCCAACAACCCTACGTTTGTGGATTACAAAAACACCCGAAGCACCTCAACTTACGGTGGCGATCAAGGTGCTGAGGGAATCATTTACATCGAACCAGCCAACAGTCCGACGCCAAATACCGGATACATTTTGGTTTCCAATGAAATCAGTGGTACCATCACGATTTTTGAAGTGGATGCCACAACGCTTTCGACACCCGATGTTGAAAACAACAACCCAAAAACGTTTGTGGTTTTCCCAAATCCATCGAATAAAGGAATGGTGTATTTTAACCGAATGGCCGACATCCAGCTGTTTGACAGCACTGGAAAATTAATTTACCAAGCCAAAAATGCACAAACCATCGATACCTCAAATCTTTCTACCGGAATGTATTTTGTAAAAACATCCGAAGGATTGGTTCAAAAAATAGTGGTGAACTAAATTTTAAAAAAAATTAGTATTGAGAAGCCTCCAGAAATGGGGGCTTTTTTTTTGTGGGGAAGTTTTGGAAAAAAAACACTTAACAAAAGCTAAATTATTCCAAAATGGAATATCAAAATCTAATTACGAATATTGTATTATGGAATAATTTTTAATTCCAAAACCATGAATGAAAAGAAAATAAACCAAGTCATATCCTATCAATTAGTTAAAGCCCGTGAAGCACTAGGTTTCACACAGATGAAAGTACAAGAAGACAAAATTATGAGCCAAAGTAACCTATCCAAAATTGAAAACGGAGTAAAAAAAATTAGTGCAGCCAAACTTTTTCTACTGGCTGATTATTACAACCAACCTATTGAATATTTTTTTAAAGATGCAAAGTAGAACGCTACGATTTATCGACCTTTTTGCGGGAGCGGGAGGTCTTTCAGAAGGATTTATACGTGCCGGTTTTAAACCAGTAGCTCATGTTGAAATGAACAAAGATGCTTGTGATACTTTAAAAACAAGAACCGCTTTCCATTACTTAAAAGAAAATAATAGAATTGAAGAATATTACGATTACTTGAAAGGGGAAATTTCAAGAGAAGAATTTTGGAACAAAATACCCGATAACTTAATAAAATCAGTTATCAATTCTGAAATTTCTGCTGAAACACTACCCTCTATTTTTGAAAGAATTGATAAAGAACTCGGTAAAAAGAAAGTTGACCTAGTAATTGGTGGCCCACCTTGCCAAGCCTATTCTGTTGCTGGTAGAGCAAGAGATCCTAAAGGAATGACAGAAGATCCAAGAAATTATCTTTATAAATATTATGTTGAATTTCTAAAAAGGTATCAACCTAAAATGTTTGTTTTTGAGAATGTACCAGGAATCTTATCGGCTAATAATGGAGGTTATCTTGAATTGATATTTGAAGCTGTTAAAGAAGCAGGATATGAATTAGACAAAAGAGTTTTAAATGCTAAACATTTTGGGGTACTTCAAGACCGGAAACGAGTAATAATCATTGGGTGGAAGAAAAGTTTAAAATTTAAGTATCCTCTTTTTGAAGAAAATGAACCTCAATTTGAAATATTAAAAGATTTGTTTTCTGACCTACCAAAAATTAAAAATGGTCAAGGTGCATGGGGAGTTGTAGAATATGCTAAAGAAACAAATACTTATTTAGAAAAATCAGGTATAAGAAATGGAGTAGATTTTACATCTCAACACATTGCAAGACCAAACAACCAAAATGATTTAGAAATTTATAAAATAGCCGTAAAAAAATGGGTATCAGAAAACAAAAGATTAAACTATGCAGAATTACCCGAAAGATTAATAAAACATAGTAATACAAAGTCTTTTACAAATAGATTTCAAGTTGTAAACCATGCTGGAGTATCACATACTGTTGTGGCGCATATTTGTGCTGATGGACATTATTATATACATCCCGATATTAAACAAAATAGATCAATTACAGTAAGAGAAGCGGCAAGGATACAATCATTTCCAGATGATTACTTTTTTGAAAAAAGCAGAACTACAGCATTTAAACAAATAGGAAATGCTGTACCGGTTTTGATGGCAGAGGGAATTGCTAAGAAAATTAAGGAAATGCTGTGAGTGAAATCTTAAAAGCAATTTCTACAAAAAATTTATCCGTGCCGAGTTACTATAAATTACCTATTTAAAGAATTTTATGCCATTAAAGAACAAATAAGCTCCAATAAATTACTGATTATGCACCAATACAAAGCCGAAAACGCCAAACCAAATCCAAAATCAACAATAAATTCATATCGTAGTTTTGGTTATAATCTTTCAACTGCAATAGCGGATATAATAGACAATAGTATTTCTGCTAACGCTGATACTATTGAAATTGATTTTTCATGGAAAGGCAAAGATTCAGTAATTTCTATACTTGATAATGGGAAAGGAATGAATATAGAAGATTTAATTATTGCTATGACTCCAGGAAGCAAAAATCCTGAAGACACTCGAGATGAAAAAGACTTGGGCAGGTTTGGTATGGGACTAAAAACGGCTTCGTTTTCGCAATGTAAAAGGCTTACAGTTATCACAAAGAAAGAAGGTTTTGCTACAATTAAGCGTTGTTGGGATATTGATTTTATAAACAGTGAAGAGGAATGGACTTTATTAGATTATGTTTCAGATGTATCTTATTTAGATAAAGTTGATAAATTAAAAAGTGGAACTTTTATTGTTTGGGAATTATTAGACAGAATTGTAGGTAATTCTAAAGTTGAAAATGAGGCGGTTAAAAATGCTTTCTATCAAGAAATGACTACCGTAAATGAGCATTTAAGTTTAGTTTTTCATCGTTTTATTGAAAGTAAAAAAATCAAGATTTTTACAAATACTTATGAAATAGAACCGTGGAATCCTTTCCTTTTAAACCTTACTCCGAAGCCTGAAATGGGACAATTAGAAGTGTTAATCAACAATGTTGAAGTAACATATTTTATTTTGCCTCATATGTCAAAAATTAGTAATGAAGATTATGAAAAATCGGGTGGACCTTTAGGATGGTATCAACAACAAGGTTTTTATATATATCGTGGTGACAGATTACTTGTATCTGGAGATTGGTTAGGAATTGAAAAAAAGAGAGAGTATTCGAAACTAGCCAGGATTGCTATTAACTTTCCAAATGCAAATGATTTTGATTGGAACCTTGATATAAAAAAATCAACAGCAACACCACCAATAGAAATAAGAAAAGAATTAGCCAGAATAGCTAAAATAGCTGTAATGAAGTCTGCAAAAATATATAATTGGAGAGGTCAAAAAACAGTGTCTTCAGATTATAATAGTCAATCTTTTGAGAGTTTATGGAAAGATGAAACAAACAGAGAAGGAATAAAAAAATATAAAATAAATAAGAAGCACCCAATTATAAAACAATTGCTTGATTCTGAAAAAGAGAATAAGCTTTTTTCAAAAGCTTTAAAACTTATAGAAGAGAATATTCCATTAGAATTGATTTTATACAATCAAAATGAGAATCCATCTTTTCATGAATTAGAAAGCATTCCTGAAATTCCTAGTGATGATTTAATTCAGTTAGCAGTCGAGTTATATAAAATTTATATTACTCAAGGAATACCAGAAAATTTAGCAAAACAGCAAATAATGAATTCAACTCCATTCAATCTATTTCCATTAATAAATGACTATTTAATATGAACGATATTAAGAACTCGGCTAGATTAATAGCGCATACACTTTTGTCGCATGCAAAACAAAATGAAGAAATTACAGATGAAATAATTTTGAACATTATTGACAGAGTTGAGGCGACAATGGCTTCAGTTGGTCAAACAATTGATAAAAGAGAATTATTTGAAATATTAGTTGCGGATTTCAGTATAGGCAAAGGTTCAATTACAGAAATGAATGGAGATATTACTCCATGGCTCTATTCTAGAAAAGATGATATTAATTGGGAATTGTGGAGTAGATATAAATCTTATATGCACGAAAAAGATCCTTCTTTTCCTATTAATGATTTAGATGATTTTACAGATAAAATATTAGATAAGTGTTATAATCCAAAAGAATCAGGTTCTTGGGATAGAAGAGGTATGGTTGTAGGTCATGTACAATCAGGTAAAACATCAAACTATGTTGGTTTAATTAACAAAGCTACTGATGCTGGTTATAAAGTAATTATTGTTATTGCAGGAACAATAAGCTCATTGAGAAGACAAACTCAAGAAAGAATTGACGAAGGCTATATTGGAAAAAGTAGTTCTGCATATATTAACAATTATGGTGAAAATAAAATAATCGGAGTTGGTAAATATAAAGTTGACACTGATATTTATTCGTTAACATCTTCTTTTTATAGAACTGGTGACGAAGGAGATTTTAATCAAGGTATAGCCAATAGATTAAATATTCCAATCGGAAAAAATCCAGTTGTTTTTGTTATTAAAAAGAACAAAAGTATTCTTGAAAATTTGATAGATTGGTTTTCAAAAGATTCTAATATTAGAGTTGTGAATGGTCAACCAAAATTATTTGATGTCCCTGCGTTGATAATTGATGATGAGGCTGATGCTGCTTCTGTTAATGCAACTAAAGATATAAATGACATCAAAGCCATAAATAAGTTAATTAGAACTTTATTAAATGTATTTGATCAAAATACATTTGTTGGATATACTGCAACACCTTATGCTAATTTATTTATTCCGCAAGATTTCAATGATGAATTAACTACTGTTGTAAAAGGTAAAACTTACTTTATTGGTGAAGATTTATTCCCAAAAGATTTTATTATTAATATAATTGCTCCAAAAAATTATATTGGAGCAGCTAAAATATTTGGTTTAGAAAATCCTATAACTGGTGAAACTCACGAACCTTTGAATGTTTTTAGAGTTATTGATGATTACGACCCACCTTTTTTTAGAACAATAAATAAAACCAATAAGGATGATTTACCTGAATATTTACCTGAAAGTCTGGAAACAGCTTTAAAATCATTTATTCTTACTTGTGCAATTAGAAGATTAAGAGGTCATGAGAAAAAGCATAATTCTATGTTAGTTCATGTTGCGCTTTATGTTAAATGGATTGATAGAGTGGCATCTTTGGTTAACGAAAGAATGAAAGATTTTAAAAATTATATAAGTGCTAACGATACACAATTTTTAAATGAATTAGAAGAATTATTCAATAATGACTTCTTACCTACAACCGAAAATGTAATTGAAAATATAGATTACAAAGACAGTAGAATTGAATTACATGATTGGGAAAGTGTAAAAGCGGAATTAAAAAAAGCAGCTTCAAAAATTGATGTTCGTGCTGTTCATGGAACTCGTTCAACAACAAATTTAGAGTATCATAATATTGATGAAATTGATTATTCTAGATATGACGAGGGTTTGTCTGTAGTAGCAGTTGGTGGAGGTAGATTGGCTAGAGGAATAACTTTAGAAGGTTTATCAACGAGTTATTATTTAAGAACAACAAGAATGTATGATTCTTTGATGCAAATGGGAAGATGGTTTGGTTATAGACCAGGTTATGTAGATTTATGTAGGTTATATACAACAGAAACCATTTATGAATGGTTTAACCATATAACAATGGCTACTGAAGAAATGAGATATGATTTTGATGAAATGACTACTCGTAATTTAAAACCCAAAGATTTTACATTAAAAGTTAGAAATCATCATGGATTATTAGCAATCACAAGTGTCGCTAAACTTTTTTGGGCTAAAGATATTACAATGTCTTTTTCTAATTCAAATAAGCAGACATACCTATTACTTAAAGATA
>NZ_JBIPPD010000087.1:0-12329 GCF_044368625.1 Flavobacterium sp.
TAATCCACTTACATCAAGAAGAACAAAATTTCATTCAGTTGGCAACCGAAAACAATCGGCATGCACAACAGCAGATTTATACGAAGTTTGCTCCAAAAATGTTGGGTGTTTGCAGACAATATATAAAGGACATTCAACAAGCCGAAGATGTAATGATTACCGCGTTTATGAAAGTTTTTGTCAATCTCAAAAATTTTGAAAACAAAGGAAGTTTCGAAGGTTGGATCCGCCGAATTATGGTCAACGAAAGTATATCTTTTATCCGTGCACAAAAAAAGGTCAGCTTTATAGAAGACACTTATTACAAAGAAGAAGGTTTCAATAATATCGAAAGTAACTTGTCGGTGGAAGACATTCAATCTCTTATCGATAGCTTGCCAGAAGGCTACAAAATGATTTTTAACCTCTACGCCATCGAAGGTTACAAACACAAAGAAATTGCAGAAATGCTCGGAATAAACGAAGGGACATCAAAATCGCAATTGTCGCACGCTCGAAAAATGTTGCAAGAATTGATTAACAAAAAAAAGAATTATCATAATGGAACCGAATAATATAGACCAACAATTCAGAGAAAAACTGAACGCCAGAACCATCAAACCTTCAGAAAATTCGTGGGACCGACTCGACGCGATGCTTACTGTGGCCGACCCCAGCGTTAGCGAACCGGCGAAGCACAAACCGAAACGAAATTTCAGATGGATGTATGTTGCAGCGAGTATTTTGGGATTTATTTGTATCGCAACCGTTTTTTTGAGTCAAACAGAGGAAATGATTGATAACGAGCGCCAACCTGTTGTTTTTGAACAGCAAAAAGTTACAAGTTCTGACACTGTTTTAAAAGAAGTTTTAGAAGTTCCTTCAAATCGTTCTGAAGCCGAAGTCGTAGCCAATCCTGAAATTGATGTAAACAAAAAGCCGAGGACAGAAAAAATTTTGCTAAGAAATATTCAAACCGCATCTAAAAAACCAACAGTAGAAACCGCTACAGCTTTTACAGAAAAATCCAACGATACCAAAGCAGCAACAAGCAACGAAACCATTCAAAAAGCGGAACTAAATACAGACATAAAGGTAAATGCTGCTGCATTATTAGCATCGGTCGATCCAGGGAAAACGACGCAACCGAAACTTTTAAATGCCAAAGCAGTGAAAGTAAATACCAACGAATTACTCTCGCAGGTAGACAACGAATTAGAACTTTCCTTTCGAGAAAAAGTCATTCAATCGGTCAATAAAAAATACAAAGAAGTCAAAGTTGTCGTAACCAACCGGAATTTAGAATAATCAATTCATAATCACTTAAAAACAATCAATCATGAAAAATGTTACCATTTATCTAGTAGGAGCGCTTTGCCTATTTTTATCGAAGGTTCAAGCCCAAGAAACCTTTGAAATGCGTGTGCGAAAAATTGCCAACAAAATCGAAAACACCACGAAAGAAGAAAAAGAAGCACTCAAAAAAGAAGTAGAAGAAGTAAATTTTCAACTCGAACAAGGAACAATTACCGCCTCACAAGCCGACGAACAAAAAAAGAAATTAGCCGAAACCCGTGCTAAAAATATCGAAAACCGCATTGCCGAATATCAAACGGAACTTAACGAAGTTGTACAACTCAAAGTCGACGGCAATATTGCAGAAAATTTCGGTACACAACCTGGTGATTACAAATTTAAAATTCACCACGAACTGACAGACAGTACTTACATTCATATTGTTGGGATAAAGAAAAGGCGTAATCATAAAAGAAATTTCAACCAAAAACGCACCACTTCTCAATTTGTTTTCGCAGCGGGTGTTAACAATCTTGTAACCGATGGAGCAGTAGCCAATTCCGACTACCGTTATTGGGTATCGCATTTTTACGAATGGGGTGTGGCTTGGAACACCAGAATCGCCAAAAACAACAATTTATTGCATTTCAAATACGGAGTTTCATTGATGTACAACAATCTTCGACCAACCGACAATCGCTTTTTTGTCGATAACGGCAACACGACCGATTTAGAAGTAAACCCAATCGGTTTAAAAGAATCCCGATTCAGAAACGTCAATATCGTCGTGCCTCTTCATTTGGAATTCGATTTTACCAAAAAAAAGCAACACGAAGGCAAGCAAATATTCAACACCCACCAAAGCGTCCGCTTCGGAATCGGAGGATTTGCAGGAGTCAACATCAAGTCGAAACAAATTTTGGAATACGAACAAAACGATTATGAAACCCGCGAAGTCACCAAAGGCAATTTCAACACCAACGATTTTGTGTACGGACTAAGTACCTACATTGGTTACGAAGAAACCAGTTTGTACCTCAAATACGATTTGAGTCCACTTTTTAAAGACAACCCCATCAATCAAAACAACATTTCCTTAGGCGTTCGATTTGATTTCAACTAAAAACTTGAGTTAGTTACAAGTTTCCCCAAAAGCGTTTCTTTTCCAAGAAGCGTTTTTTTATTTGGAGCAAATCGCTTGGGCATTTTTTGGTTTCCCTATTCCTGCCATCCTTCCAAATCTCCCGAAGAAAAATCGGGAGGATTTTCCCTCCTGTCAGGGCTATCAAGGGTTTTACGTTTCCTCTTGGTTTCGCCTCAAAAATCCCAAATCTCAAATCTCAAATCCCAAATCCCAAATCCCATCTTTCTTCGTACCTTTGTTCTTTTAAACTAAACTATGATTTCCAAAGCCACCATCGATACCGTATTTGAAACCGCTCGAGTAGAGGAGGTCATTGGCGATTTTGTACAATTAAAACGAGCAGGAAGCAATTTCAAAGGACTAAGCCCATTTTCCAGTGAGCGATCTCCGTCGTTTATGGTTTCGCCGGTAAAGCAAATCTGGAAAGATTTTAGTTCCGGAAAAGGAGGCAACGCCGTGGCTTTCTTGATGGAACACGAACATTTCACCTACCCGGAAGCCATCAGATATTTGGCCAAAAAATACAACATCGAAATCGAAGAAACCGAACAATCCGACGAGCAAAAAGCAACAGTCGATTTGCGAGAAAGTTTGTTTTTAGTTTCCGAATTTGCCCAAAAATATTTCCAACACAGTCTTTTAGAAACCGACGAAGGAAAAGCAATTGGCTTGTCCTACTTCAAAGAACGCGGTTTTTCAACGGAAACCATCAAGAAATTCGGACTCGGTTATTCGCCACAAGCTTGGGATGCATTTTCTAAAGAAGCGCTCGGAAAAGGCTACAAAACAGAATTCTTGGAAGCAAGCGGTTTGACCATCGTAAAAGAAGATCAAAATGTGCTCGATCGGTTTCGAGGCAGAGTAATGTTTCCTATTCAAAGTATGTCGGGCAGAACTTTGGGTTTTGGTGGTCGAATTTTAACCAACGATAAAAAAGCAGCCAAGTATCTCAACTCTCCCGAAAGTGAATTGTACCATAAAAGCAAAGTCTTGTACGGTATTTTTCATGCTAAACAAGCCATTGCCAAACAAAACAATTGCTATTTAGTCGAAGGTTATACCGATGTCATTCAGTTCCACCAAACCGGAATTGAAAACACAGTGGCTTCTTCAGGAACGGCTTTAACACCCGATCAAATCCGATTGATCAACCGATTGACCAAAAATATTACCGTACTTTTTGATGGTGATGCTGCAGGACTGAGGGCTTCGCTTCGCGGAATCGACTTGATTCTAGAAGAAGGGATGAATGTTAGAGTTTGTAGTTTTCCCGATGGGGAAGATCCGGATAGCTTTGCCAAAAAATATAATTTCGAACAAGTGACCGAATATTTAGAAGCAAATTCGAAAGATTTTATTCAGTTCAAAGCGTCTCTTTTAATGGCCGACGCCAAAAACGATCCTATCAAAAAAGCCGATTTGATTCGAGAAATTGTGGTGAGTATTTCAAAAGTTCCCGACCGAATTCAACGGGAAATTTACGTTCAGGAATGTTCCCGAATCATGGACATTTCAGAGCAAGTTTTGGTAAGTACCTTGGCACAATTGATTCAAAAGGATACCGTTGAAGCGGGTAAAAAACTCAAGCAATCCGAAACCTCAGGACAGAAGTCCTTTGAAGTTGTAAAAGATACTAACGTAACAAGTACTTCCCAAAAAGTAGACGTCCAATACGAAATTGAACGAAAAATTATCGAGATTTTACTTCTTTATGGTAACGCCGATGAAGAGTTTGAAGATGTTTTGTTGCGAAATAACGAAGACGGCGAAGTGGAGCAGTATTCTGAAAAACGCAATTATAAAGTATTTGAACGCGTGTATCTCAGTTTGCAAGAAGATGAGGTGGAGCTGGCAAATCCTTTGTTTTTAGCTATTTATAACAATATCATGCAGTTTTTTCGTGAAAACGAAACGTTCAACACCGAACACTATTTGATGCAACTGCCTCAAGAGCTGGCACAAGAAGTTACCGATGTTTTGATGGAAGACGAAAAAGTTACCTTGCACAATTGGGAGGCACAAAATATTATTGTGAAAGAAAAATCGCATGGCATCAGTCAGTATGTTACGGAAACTATTTTAACGCTGAGGTGGTTTCTTGTGGATAAAATCATCGAGGAATTAAAGAAAGAAATTTCTTCCGAACCTGACGCCGATAATTCAGAAACCCTATCGATGGCAATGGATTATTACAAATTGATAGGGTCGTTTTCTTCAAAACTAGGGCGTGTCATGTCGCGCTACCATATTTAATTACACAATTTCTAAAGCTTTTGCTTTATTTACCAAATCGATTAAATTGGTAACACCCAGTTTGTTCAATAAGCGTAACTTGTATGTACTAATTGTTTTCTCATTTAAATTGAGCAATTCTGAAATTTCATTATTTTTTTTGCCGTTAATCAAATAGCTCAACACTTCTTTTTCTCTCGAAGAAAGTTTGCGGTACATCTGTTGATCGTTATGCATTCGGGCAGAAGAAAGAATACTTTTGTGTACAAATTCGCTAAACATTGTTCGGCCTTCAGCAACGGTAAGTATCGCTTTTTCTAAATTGGGGAGTGGTTCATTTTTCGAAATAAATCCAGCAGCTCCTGCCTTTAAAGAAGTTACACCAAACAATTTTTCCGAAGCACAGGTGTAAATCAAAATTCTGGTAAACGGATTTTCTTGGATGATTTTTTTTAACGAATTAATACTGTGTAAACCTTCTAATTCAATATCAATGATTAAAATTGTGGCATTATTCGCTTTCAATGAGCGGTCAATGTCATTTAAATTAAAAAGGGTATCGTTAATCGAAATCTCGGAATGGTCTTTAAAAAAACAATTAATGCCTTGCATTACTACGGGCTGATTATCAGCAACACAAATACTTATCATAATAGTATTAATTTTAATTAACATTATGACTTGGGGTCTGTAAAGATAATAAATAAAAGTTAAAATTGCTAAATAAATGTTAAAATATGAATTTTTTCTTAGTTATGAAATTTTACAAACCGGTATTGGATTCATTTTATGTTGGTTAATCGTATTCAAGCGTTTGTAAATTTTAAAAACTTCCAATGCGCGACCTTCAAAATCATCAACTGTTTTGCCCGATTCATCCGCAAGCATGGCACTTTCTAATTCATCATAAGAAGCACCCAATTGGTCTTCGTCTGTTCGATCATCCCCAAAAAGTCCGTCTGTAGGTGCCGCATTTAAAATGGATTCAGGAATTTGTAAATACCGTCCCAATTCATACACCTCGCTTTTTAGCAAATCAGCAATTGGACTCAAATCTACGCCGCCATCGCCGTATTTGGTGTAAAACCCTACGCCAAAATCTTCCACTTTATTTCCCGTTCCTGCGACCAAAAGGCTTTCAATACCTGCAAAATAATACAAAGTAGTCATTCGC
This sequence comes from Flavobacterium sp., assembly GCF_044368625.1. Taxonomy (GTDB): domain Bacteria; phylum Bacteroidota; class Bacteroidia; order Flavobacteriales; family Flavobacteriaceae; genus Flavobacterium. Next base: position 5,826 of record NZ_JBIPPD010000087.1, read on the forward strand.
AAACGCGCTCGAGTATTGGCCAAAGCCAAATTGTATTTGGCAACATCATTACTTTTTACAACAGAATTTTCAAAAACGTCAAATGTTTGCGTCAAGTCGACAACTGCATTGGTAACATTTGAAAACCGCCTTTTCAATTGTTCAATGTGTTCTTTACCTCGATTTACTTGCTTTTCATCTTGATGAATGGGCATTTCCAAGCAGAGTACCTTCAAGCCAGTTGCGGCACAAAGCGTTGATGTAACGGCCGAATCTATGCCACCTGAAATCCCGATGACAAAACCGTTCACTTTTGCATTTTCGGCATACGTTTTTAACCAATTGATGATGTGATTGGATACTTTTTCGGCATTAATTTTATTCTTTTTTTGCATTTCAGTTAGCGTTTTTAAGCCACAAGGAGTGTATATTTGCAGCGTTATTTATTGTGCTATAAAATTATAAAAAAACAGCAGTAATAAAACAGTGATTATATAGTTTTTATAAGGCTGTCTTGCTATAATCTATTGAAAAAAAGAAATTCTACAAATGAAAAAAATACTCGTATTTATAGCCGTATCGCTTATCCTGTTTTCTTGCAAAAATCAATCAGAAACAGAGAAAATGATTGAGGAAATCCCCGTTTCCTTGAAAATGACCCGTTTTGACAAGCTTTTTTTTGAATCCAACCCGAAAAATTTAGGGAAATTAAAAACGGATTATCCCGAATTTTTCCCACAAGATGTGCCCGATTCGGTTTGGACCAACAAAATGACTCATCCGATGTGGAAAGAGTTGTACAGCGAAATTCAAAAGAAATACGGCGATTTTAACGATCAAAAAACAGAAATCGAAGGGGTTTTTAAACATGCCAAATTTTATTTTCCCAACACGCGAATGCCCGAAATTTTTACGGTAGTTAGCGAAATGGATTACAACAGTAAAGTTATTTACACGGGCGATTATTTGCTAATTGCTATGGAATTGTACTTAGGCAAGGACCATGAGTTTTACAAAAGTGAGTTTCCCGCATACATTCGGCAGAACTTTGAAGCTTCGCAAATAGTTCCCGATGTGGTAACGGCCTTGTCGGCCAATCAAATTCCAGAGGATGTAAACAAAAACTTGCTTTCGCAAATGATTTTTGCTGGTAAAGAATTGTATATCAAAGATTTGTTGATTCCGGATTATTCCGATGCAGATAAAATAGGGTACAGTCCTGAACAAATACAGTGGTGTCAAGACAATGAAAGTTACATGTGGCGATACTTTATTGACGAAAGTTTACTTTACGACTCCGATCCAAAACTCGCAAGCCGATTTATTCACAAAGCGCCTTTTTCGAAATTCTATCTCGAAATCGACAATGAGTCACCGGGTCGAGTAGGTGCTTGGTTGGGATGGCAAATTGTTCGGGCGTATGCCGAAAACAACAAAGTGGATGCAAAAGAACTTCTAGTTACCGACGCAACTACCATTTTTAATAATTCAAAATATAAACCAAAAAAATAATGGCAAATACTACTTCAGAAATAAAATTTTTAATTGATTTAGATCATAATCGTGTACCGGAAAAACTACAATGGTCTGCCGAAGACGGTGGCGTTAACCAACAAGAAGCCAAAGCGATAATGCTATCAATCTGGGACAGTAAACAACAAGAGACCTTGCGAATTGATTTATGGACCAAGGACATGCCGGTGGATGAGATGAAAAAGTTTTTTCACCAGACCTTGGTTGCCATGTCGGACACTTTTCAGCGAGCCACAAACGATGAAAAAATGACCGATACAATGAAAGATTTCTGTGATTATTTTGCAGAAAAGATGGATTTGATAAAATAGTTAGCGGAATCTTGAAAGAAAATTTTCTAAATCTCTACAAAAGGTTATTTTTAAACATATCGTCATTGATTGCAGCAATATATTCTAAAACCGTCTCTTTGCCCATTCCATCTGTTGAAGAAGTTACAAAATACTGTGGCATTTCTTCCCAATTATTAGCATACATCTGCTTTTTGTAAGCAGCAATGTGAGAGTCAATTTTCGTTTTGCTTATTTTATCAGCTTTTGTGAAAATAATGCAAAACGGAATTTCACTTTCTCCCATATAACTCATAAATTCAATATCGATATTTTGCGCTTCATGGCGAATATCAATCAGTACAAATGCACAAACCATCTGTTCGCGAGTTTCAAAATAATCCGTTATAAATTGTTGAAAAACAGATTTTGTTTTCTTGGAAACTTTGGCATATCCATATCCAGGCAAATCGACCAAAAACCAATTGTTATTGATTTTAAAATGATTAATCAACTGCGTTTTCCCAGGACGTCCAGAGGTTTTTGCTAGATTTTTATGGTTCGTTAGCATGTTAATCAACGAGGACTTTCCGACATTCGATCTTCCAATAAATGCATATTCCGGAATGGGTTCTTTCGGACATTTACTCACTTCAGAATTACTGATGATGAATTCGGCGGTATTGATTTTCATAGTTTTCTTTATTTGAGGCAAAGATAAGCAAAAAAAAGAACCACCATTTAAAGTCTTTTCTCTTCAAATAGTGGTTTATTCAGTTGAAATTGATTTTACAAATTAACTTTTTTTAGCCAGTTGTACATCAGTTCGTTAAATTCGTCGGGGTGTTCCATCATTGCTGCGTGACCACATTTATCGATCCAATATAAGGAAGAATTAGGTAAAAGTTGATCAAATTCTACGGCAACATCAGGTGGGGTAACATTATCATTTTTGCCCCAAATAATACAAGTCGGAACGTGCATTTTAGGTAAGTCTTTGGCCATATTGTGTCGGATGGCACTTTTGGCAATGGTTAAGGTCTTTATGAGTTTGATGCGGTCGTTGGCCATTTCGTACACTTCATCTATAATTTCTTTAGTCGCAATTTTAGGGTCGTAAAAAACAGCTTCTGCTTTTTTCTGAATGTAATCGTAGTCGCCACGACGCGGATAGCTGTCGCCCATAGCGCTTTCATAAAGTCCTGAACTTCCTGTTATTACAAGTCCAAGCATTTTTTCCGGGTACATTTTTGTATGGTACAAAGCAATATGTCCTCCAAGTGAATTTCCTAATAAGATAACCCTGTCAAATCCTTTAAAAGTGATAAAATCCTTTACGTATTTGGCAAAAGCTTTCACATTTGTTTTTAGTATACTTTGGGTATATATCGGCAATTCCGGAATCACAACTTTATAACCTTTGGCTGGAAAAAATTGGGCAACACCATCAAAATTGCTGAGTCCGCCCATTAATCCGTGCAGAATTATGATAGGAGTTCCCTCGCCCGCTTCATAATATTTGTACCGTCCTTCTTTTTTTAATTCGTGTTCCATTCTAAATTGTTGGGAGTATTTTCTCGAAAAGTCGAGACCACAAATATAGGATTTATTAAAAGAAAATCATTTTTTGGAAAATCTTTTTTTAACAAAAATAGCGCAATTGCAGCTGTTGTTTTTTCGACGGTCTCGGTAATTAGTTTGCGCTCTTGTAAAGTTAAAAAAGAAATTTGTTTATTGAGATTTTATTATAGAAAGTGCATTTTAGATGGCTCTTGCGAAGATTTAAATAACGAATGTTTTAAGAACGTTGCAAAAGCTTAAAGTATATCTAATAAAATCTTAATATTCGGAATATCAATAAGTAAGATTTAAAATCATTAGGTGGTAAAACTTATTAACAATGTGGGAAAAAGTGGTAAGTTGTGGTATTTTTTTTTATATTTTTGCTTCTTAATAAACAAACTCACATTGAATTCAATAATCGGGACATACGAATGTAAAGTAGACGTCAAAGGACGAATGCTTTTACCGGCGCCTTTAAAAAAGCAGTTGAATGCTTCTTTACAAGACGGTTTCGTGCTGAAACGCTCGGTTTTTGACAAATGTTTGGAGTTATGGCCTATGGCAGAATGGAATTTGATGATGTTGAAAATCAATAAACTAAATCGATTTAACAAAAAAAACAACGATTTCATCCGGAAGTTTATGGCGGGTGTCAAAATTATTGAAATCGACGATTTGGGTCGCTTGCTGATTCCTAAAGATTTAGTGGTTTTTGGTGCGATTCAAAAAGATATTGTTTTGTCTTCCAAAGTCAATATCGTAGAGATTTGGGATAAAGATTTGTACGAGCAATCAATAGGCGGTGGCGATGAAGATTTTGCTGATTTAGCAGAAGAAGTAATGGGAAATTTATATGAAGATGGAAATGGAATATCATAATCCAGTTTTGCTAAAGGAAACGGTTGATGGTTTAAATATCAAGCCAGATGGCATCTATGTGGATGTTACTTTTGGCGGTGGCGGTCATTCAAAAGAAATTTTAAATCGATTGGGACCAAACGGGCGTTTGTTTGCTTTTGACCAAGATGAAGATGCTTTGCAAAACGCACTACCTGACGAACGATTTGAATTGATTAACGAAAATTTCCAGTTCATAAAGCGCTTTTTAAGGTTCCATAACGTGCGGCAGGTAGACGGGATTTTGGCTGACTTAGGTGTTTCATCCCACCAGTTTGATGTAGCTGAACGCGGTTTTTCGACCCGTTTTGATGCCGAATTGGACATGCGAATGAGTCAGAAAAATGATTTAAGTGCTTTTAAAGTTGTCAACGAATACGATGAAGCAAATCTTCGTCGGGTTTTTTTGGATTATGGTGAATTGAAAAATGCGCCTGCAATTGCTCGAACCATTTTAGAGTTTCGGGCACACGACGAAATTCGAAATACCGAACAGCTCAAGCACGTTTTGGGAAGATTTCTCCCGGCACACAAAAGCCACAAAATTTTGGCACAAATGTACCAAGCCATCCGAATTGAGGTCAACCAAGAAATGGATGTTTTGAAAGAATTTCTGGAGCAATCATTAGAAATTCTGAAACCAGAAGGCCGTTTAAGCGTGATTTCATACCATTCACTAGAAGACCGTCTGGTCAAAAGATTTATAAAAAACGGGATGTTTGAAGGCGAACCTGAACGGGATTTCTTCGGAAATTTTACGGTTCCGTTAAAAAGTATCGGGAAATTAATAGTTCCCAGCGCCGATGAAATTTACAGAAATAATCGAGCTCGAAGTGCGAAGTTGCGTATTGCTGAAAAAAGATAAAATATAATGAAAGGCAGAATTTATAATGTTTTAAAAGCACGTTTTTTAGTGGATGAAGATGCCAATAGAAATTGGGGTTTTATCCTTTTCGTCGTTTTTTTAGCCATTATAATGATTGCAAATGCCAATAGTTATGAGCGAAAAAACATAGCTATAAAAGCATTAGAAGAGGAGGTCAAAGAGTTGCGTTCCGAATTTGTAGATCGACGTTCCGAACTGATGGAGTTGAAATTAGAGTCGACCATCGAAAAAAAAATGATTGCAAAAGATATTAAACCATCAACAGTACCTCCTGTAAAAATTAAAGTAAAAGCAGTAGAGCCAAAGCAAAATTTTCTAAAAAAAATATGGCAATAGAAGATAAAAATATTTCCTATCGAATTTACCTTTTTGCATTGGTAGTGTTAATCATTGCCAGTGCAATTGTGGTAAAACTCACTAATATACAGTGGGTAGAGGGCGATTATTATCGAAAATTAGCCAAGGAACGCTCGGTTAAAAACTTTGTCATTCCTGCCAATAAAGGAAATATTTACTCGGCTGACGGGAGTTTATTAGCCACTTCTATTCCTAATTACAAAATACGTTTTGATGCTGTGGCGCCAATAGATGCCAACTTTAAAGCCAATATTGATGCTTTGTCCGACTCGTTGTCTGTTCTGCTTGGTGAGTCAAGTAACGAATACCGAACCAGTTTGACTCGTGCTCGAAATAATAAAAACAGGTATTTTTTAATTGCACGGGACCTGAGTTATACCGATTATATGCGAATCAAAAGTTTTCCATTGTTCAACCTCGGAGCTTATAAAGGCGGGATTATCGTCGAGCAAGAAACCGTTCGGGAGCATCCTATTGGAAAAATTGCCGAACGAACCATCGGATACGAACGTGTGGATCATAACGGAAAAACGCGAATAGCTGGAATTGAAGGTGCTTTTTCAAAATATTTGAACGGCAAAGATGGAAAAATATTAAAACAACGCATTGCCAAGGGCCAATGGAAACCCTTGCGCGACAATAACGAAATTGAACCGCAAGACGGTTATGATATTGTATCAACTATTGACGTGTACATCCAAGATATTGCCCATCACGCGTTGTTGAAACAGTTGGAGTATTACGAAGCCGATCATGGCAGTGTAGTCGTGATGGAAACCCAATCGGGCGAAATCAAAGCGATTGCCAATTTGGGTCGTGATTCAAACGGCAATTATTATGAGAAATTAAATTATGCCATTGGGGAGTCGCAAGAGCCAGGTTCCACATTTAAATTATTGGATTTAATTGCATTATTGGACGATAAAAAAGCCGATACCAGTTCGATATACGATACCAACGGCGGTGTAATTGAATATTACAAACGCAAAGTTCGGGATTCCAATAAAGAGGGTTACGGGA
>NZ_JBIPPD010000275.1:0-3383 GCF_044368625.1 Flavobacterium sp.
TTTTAAAACAAGAATTTTAGCCAAAATAACAGCATTAACATTGGTTCAATATATCAATAAATTCATATTTGATAGACCAATAAACAATATTAAAAATCAAATAATTTAATTACACCCAACGGGTTAAAGTTATAATCAAAATTTTGTTTCCAAAAAATACAGAGCATTCCAAAAAACAGGCATTGAAAGAAAAGCCTTAGCCATTTGCAAACGGCTTTTTTTTGTACCTTTAAAAAAAAAAGTTGATGCAAACAGAAATAAACAGTATTGAGCTTCGAAATTTGAAATTAGCTGATTATAAAGAGTTGCGAAATTCAATGGTCAAAGCCTATTCTGAAATCGATGGAGCGTATTGGAAAGAGGCCGAAATAAAAAATTTATTGCAAATTTTTCCCGAAGGACAGCTAGTCATCTTGGTCGATGGCAAAGTGGTGGGTGCTGCTTTGTCTTTGATTGTGAAATACAAAACAGCGATAACCAACCACAATTACGAAAAAATTACCGGAAATTACACCTTCTCTACCCACGATAACAACGGCGAAGTGCTTTACGGAATTGATGTTTTTATAGATCCGGCCTACCGTGGTATTCGGTTGGGACGACGCTTGTATGATGCTCGAAAAGAATTGTGCGAACAACTCAATCTAAAATCCATCATTTTCGCAGGTCGGATCCCGAATTATACCGAAAACAGCCACACCTTATCTCCCAAAGATTATATTGATAAAGTAAAACTAAAAGACTTGTATGATCCCGTTTTATCGTTTCAGTTGAGTAATGATTTTCACGTCATTAAAGTGATGAAAAATTATTTGGAAGGCGATTCGAGTTCGAAAGATTATGCCGTTTTATTGGAATGGAACAATATTTACTACGATAAAAGTCCAAAATTGATCAATGCCCGAAAGTCGGTCATTCGATTGGGCTTGGTGCAATGGCAAATGCGTCCTTTGGCAAATTTAGAAGCGTTGTTCGAACAATCGGAATTTTTTATTGATGTGGTTTCGGGTTACGGAAGTGACTTTGTACTGTTTCCAGAATTGTTCATCGCACCTTTAATGGCGGATTACAACCATCTTTCGGAAGCCGATGCGATTAGGGAAATTGCGCGATACTGCGACCCAATTCAAAAGAAATTCTCAGAATTTGCCATTTCTTACAACATCAATATCATCACCGGAAGTATGCCGTACATGGAAGACGGAAATTTGTATAATGTAGGATTTTTGTGCAAACGCGACGGTACGTTTGAAATGTATACCAAAATTCACATCACACCAAACGAAGTGCAGTATTGGGGTATGAAAGGCGGTTCCAAAATTAAAACTTTTGATACCGATTGTGGAAAAATCGGAATAATGATTTGCTACGATGTGGAATTTCCCGAGCTTTCCAGGTTGATGTCCGACGAAGGAATGGATATTTTATTTGTTCCTTTTTTGACTGATACACAAAACGGATATACACGTGTAAAGCAATGTGCTCAAGCCCGTGCAATAGAAAATGAATGTTATGTAGCCATTGCAGGTTGTGTCGGAAATTTACCAAAAGTGAATAATATGGACATTCAATATGCACAAGCGGCGGTTTTTACACCTTCGGATTTTGCCTTTCCAAGTAATGGAATTAAAGCAGAAGCCACGCCAAATACAGAAATGACTTTGATTGTGGATGTCGATTTGGATTTGCTCAAAGAATTGCACGAACATGGAAGTGTTCGGATTTTAAAAGACCGAAGACATGATTTGTATCAGATAACGAAATTAAAATAGTACTGCATATGTAATGAGCACGACCGAAATTGGTCGCACAAACCAATGAGGAGCGGCGACCCGAAAGCTGTGCTCGAACAAGCGAAACAATTGCATAACTTGTTCCGATATATCGGGATGACCAATATAGAACCATAAATATCCGCATATGAAAAATTGTATCGAATGTGGCGAAAAATTCAGCGGTCGCGAAGACAAAAAGTTTTGCAGCGACGGCTGTAGGAATGCGTACAACAACAAAATCAACAAAGACAGTACGAATTTCATGCGAAACATCAATAATAAATTGAGGAAAAACTACCGCATTTTAAGTGAACTCAATCTAGAAGGAAAAACCAAAGTTTCGCGTACCAAGTTGATGGGCAAAGGTTTCGATTTTGAATTTTTCACCAACATTTTGCATACAAAAACAGGAAACACCTACTATTTTTTGTACGACCAAGGTTATATGGCGCTTGAAAATGACTATTACATCATTGTTCGAAAAGATACTTAAAATCAATAAATTGTAAACTTAGGTTACTTTACCATTTAAATTTTTATCTTTAACCACAATTTGCCCCACGTTCTACAAAATTAAAGCTGCTGTCAATCTTTTTTTTATGAAGAAAAATTCCGCTACCCTTGTTTCTATTCTATTTATTTCGGGAGTGATCTTTTGGGTTTTTTATGCTATGATGCCACAATCGGTTTCGAAAGTGGAGGGTACATTATCCGAATTTTCGACCCAGCGGGCTTTGAACAAATTAGCAATTATTACAAAAGAACCGCATTATGTGGGTTCCGAAAATCACAAAGTGGTTGCCGATTTCTTGGTGAAAGAATTAGAAAATTTGGGATTAGAAACCTCCATTCAAGAAGGCTACACCCTTACCGACTGGGGAAATTTAGTAAAATCTAAAAACATTCTTGCCCGAATAAAAGGCACAGCCAATACCAAGGCACTGCTTTTGCTTTCCCACTACGACAGTGCTCCACATTCAAAATCGCTTGGAGCAAGCGACGATGGCTCTGGAATTGTCACGATATTGGAAGGTGTTCGTGCATTTTTGCACAATAATTCGAAACCCAAAAACGACATCATTATCTTATTTTCAGATGCTGAAGAATTGGGATTAAATGGTGCTGCTTTGTTTGTAACCGAACACCATTGGGCCAAAGAAGTAGGTTTAGTCATTAATTTTGAAGCACGCGGCACTTCGGGGCCGTCGTACATGTTGATGGAAGTCAATAAAGGCAATGCGGCTTTGGTACAAAATTTTGCCGATGCAAAATCCAAATTTCCCGTGTCCAATTCGTTGATGTACAGCATTTACAAGATGTTGCCTAATGATACAGATTTAACCGTTTTTCGAGAAGAAGGACAAATCCAAGGATTGAATTTTGCCTTTATCGATAGTCATTACAATTACCATACGGCTCAAGATAATTTGGCTAATTTAAGTCCAGAGTCGTTGGAACATCAGGGAACTTATTTGATGTCATTGCTGCAGTATTTTGGCAGCACCGATTTGCGAACCTTAGCATCCTCGGACGACGAGGTCTATTTTAATACCCCGTTAAAATTTGTACATTATCCATTTGATTGGAATTTTCCCTTGTTTGGATTGG
>NZ_JBIPPD010000276.1:0-3375 GCF_044368625.1 Flavobacterium sp.
CTTCTGTTGGTGAAAACCATTTTACTTCTTTTTGTATTTCGTCAAAAGTCTTTTCGTAAGAAACTCTTGGATACTTCACGTAATGCGTTTTTTTCTTGTAATCAATCGTAATTATGTAGCCAAAACTGGAGTAACTTTTATTGAAGTATTTTTTAAAAATCGCTTTGATGTCTTCATCATTTCTTTTTGCACTGATGATGGTTTTGTTTTTTTTGACAAAATGAGTGCCTAAATATAACTCGTTTTCGTGGTAAAGCATTCCGATTAACTTGGCATTATGTTCGCCCGTAAATTTTTCAATCGGTACTACTGCGTTTAAATAAGGTGCTTTTGGACTGGCAACTTTTGTATATTTCAACTCTGGAAAGTACGTTTTAAACAAAATAGAATCGGCATAAACGCCTTTCTCATCCACTGCTATTTTTGAAGTTCTTTTATAGGTAAAGTGAATCTCTTGGGTATCCGGCGGCATCTTTTGAAACTGATTTTGTGCAAAGCCAAACATAAAACCGCCTAGAAGGAGAACGAGTAAAATCGTATTTTTCATCTTCGCTTATTTTTTTGCTTCAAAACCCAAAGCGTATAATTTTATTTGTTTGATCATCGAAACCAAACCGTTGGCTCTTGTGGGCGACAATTGTTCTTTCAAACCGATTTGATCGATAAAACTTGTATCGGCATCCAAAATATCTTTTGCTTTTTGATTGGAAAACGCACGAATCAAAATCGCAATAATTCCTTTGGTAATAATCGCATCACTATCGGCGGTAAAAACAATTTTATCGTCTTTTTCGTCGGCATGTAGCCAAACTTTCGACTGGCAACCTTTGATAATGTTATCGTCGGTTTTGTATTGTTCGTCGACCAAGGGCAAACTTTTTCCTAAATCGATAACGTATTGAAAGCGTTCGTCCCAATCGTCAAACATCGAAAACTCGTCGATAATTTCTTCTTGTATTGTTTGTATGTTCATTTTTAATTTTCTGTAAGTGCCAGTATTTTGTTTATAAAATCTGCAATTTCAACAGGAGGGTTTCCGTGATCAAAACCTTGGGAATTGTAGATTTTTCCTTGATAATTAACCGTTAAATTGGCTATTGCCGCCCCATCGTAAAAACGCTTTTCGGTTGGTGCTTTGTATTGCGCCAAATCATTCAGTACGATTTTTTGATACAATTTTGCTACTTCTTTAAAATCTTGATTACTCAAAATATAACTGTCACCCAAAGTTTCTCGTTCTCTGATGATGGTCATTTTATTGCTTTGAATTTCAACACTCAAATAAAATCCACGCGAAAGCGCTTGGTACGTAATGGTAGATTCCTGGACTTCTTGAGTCATTTTCGGCACACAACTGCTTAACAAAAATAAGGATAAAAAAAAAGCGATGTATTTTTTCATACAATTTAAGATAACATTATTTGCGCTTTTTTAATCGCATCCACCATCAAATCAATTTCTTCAACAGTATTGTAAAAGGCAAACGAAGCCCGAATCGTTCCCGGAATTTCAAAGAAACTCATAATTGGTTGAGCACAATGATGGCCGGTTCGTACTGCAATTCCTTTTTTGTCAATGATTGTTCCAATATCATACGGATGAATACCATCGATATTAAACGAAATGACCGAAGTTTTTTCGGCTGCGGTTCCGTAAATTTTGAGCCCTTCAATTTCAAGAAGTTTCTCGGTACCGTAGTTCAACAATAATTTTTCTTGTTGCTCGATATTTTCAAAACCTATTTCGTTCATGTAATCCAAAGCCACGCCAAGTACAATTCCGCCTGCAATATTGGGTGTTCCAGCTTCAAACTTGTGCGGCAATTCGGCATAGGTTGTTTTCTCAAAAGTGACTTCTTTAATCATTTCGCCTCCACCTTGATAGGGCGGTAATTTGTTGAGCCACGCTTCTTTTCCGTACAAAATTCCTGTTCCGGTGGGGCCACAAATTTTGTGTCCTGAAAAAACATAAAAATCACAATCTAAATCTTGAACATCAGGAATCAAATGCGGAACGGCTTGAGCTCCGTCAATTAAAACGGCTGCGCCAAATTTATGTGCTTTTGCAATCATTTCCTTTACAGGATTGATGGTTCCCAAAGCATTGGAAATGTGGTTTACGGTAACAATTTTTGTTTTCTCTGAAAGTAATTTTTCATATTCACTTTGAATTAATTCGCCATCTAAATTCATCGGAATGACTTTCAAAATGGCGCCCGTTTTCTCACATAGCATTTGCCACGGCACAATATTCGAGTGGTGTTCCAAAGCTGAAACCAAGACCTCATCGCCCGTTTTAAGAAGCGATGCAAAACCGTTGGAAACCAAATTAATTCCGTGTGTCGTTCCAGAAGTAAACAAAACTTCGTGCGAAAATTGAGCGTTAATGTGTTTCTGAATCTTCAAACGAGAAGCTTCGTACGCATCCGTTGCCAGTTGGCTCAAGGTGTGAACGCCCCTATGAATATTTGCGTTGATTTCACTGTAATATTTGGCAATCGCATCAATTACAACTTGCGGTTTTTGCGAAGTGGCTCCATTATCAAAATAAACCAAAGGTTTGCCATTAACTTTCTGGGAAAGAATGGGAAAATCGGCACGAATTTTTTGAATGTCTAGCATAATTATTTAGAAAAAATCTAAATACAAAAGTACTAAAATTTCAACTCAACGAACTGCAAAACGGTGTTAATAATCACGAAATTGCAATTGAGCAAAAAATTACAATACTAACAGTAAGAAGTGTACGTTATTGAAAAATATTTGTATAATTTAACCCTAATTTTAATCCATTATGAAAAAAGCATTTTATTATTTATTAGCATTTGCTATTTTGTGTACAAGTTGCAACAAAGAGGAAATTGTAGCTGAAAATGAATCATTTGAAAGCTCGGAGTCATTAGCAATGAGGCCAAATGAAAACGACAAGCCCGATGAGCATACTAAAATTGTTTTAGGACAAAAACTGAGAAATCCTTATACAGTAGAAAATATGCAAAATGCATTTAATTATTATAATTCAGTAGTTGGAGAATCGCCTTTTGATGGTAAAGTGGTTGAAGCAACTCATTACTATATTAAAATTACGCCAAGTACAATTGCACATCTTGAAATGCTTGATGAGTTAGATAATAGTGATGATGAAAATGCTCCAGTTTTACAAGATTATCCTATGGATTATGAAATCCTAGTTGAAGGAGATTATTACATTATGCCTGCAAGAGCAGATGACAATTTTCATAGTGCTTATATGTAAAGTTTCACAACATTGTTGATGGCATTTCCTCCCCTTCGGGGTTTTCTTTGGAGGCGTAGCCGTAAAAGAAAACCCCGAAGGGGAAAGATAAAAAAGTTGATTATTTTTGTTTTACCACAA
>NZ_JBIPPD010000088.1:0-12270 GCF_044368625.1 Flavobacterium sp.
AACAAAAACTAATAAAAAGTAATTATTTGTTGAATCGAAACGCGATAAATTATTTAATTTGTCAGTGTAATAGACCGCAATTATTACAAATATAAACATGGTGCAGCAAAAAATTACTGCACCAGTTTTTAATAAATAATTAAAATTACATTCTTTGATTTTTTTTTTCATAAAATAGTTACCTGCATCCCACATTACAAGTCGTTGAAAACCATCCCTCACTAAATTCCATAAATGGAGCTTTGCCAGTTGGGCAGGTTTTGGGCATTGAACCTCTACATTGTTCCATTGTAGTATCTTGCATAGACTCGATTACAGTTACAACTACGACCGCTGCAGCTCTCCAACAAGGTGGACATTTTAATGGCTGATTATTACTAAAGGTATGGCTTTCGAGGTTTGAAATTAAATCATCTCCATAATATTTAATATCAGTAATTTGCTCTCCGGCACTCGTTACTGCGGTAAATTTAAGGTAATCACCTTCTTCTACAAAATCAACAAAATCGATGAATTCACCACTAGTGGGATTAGAAATTCTGTAAACGGTTGTTTTGTTTTTTTTATTGGTGACGCTGCTCACATTAATCTTAGTTTTTAGATCTATTGAATATTTTTTTTTATTATTCTCATATTTTAAAATTGAACCATCCGATTGAGCGACAAATAATGTATTTTTGAATTCCATAGCATTTGTCTTATCTATGCTCTTTTCGTTAGAAACTATATTATCATTGGAGCATGAAGTTATAGAAAAAATCATTATTACTGATAACAAAGTAGACGACACAGTCTTAATTAAATTAATTTGCATGATTATAGATCTTCCCTTTATATTTATTCGGACTACCGAAAGGACGACAACTTTTGGTACTATTTTAAGTTAATTTATTGTACCGCCTCGCTAGTTAATAATTTATTATTTAGAGCCGCTTCTTTTATGTTACAACACTCTTACAGTATTGTTTTTAGCCATTTTTCAGCGTTAACTTCGTTCAAAATTTTTACCAACTCTTAAAGTTAAATAAACGTTTGATATTTAATTAACAAAAATTAAAACTTCGTTTATATCTTTCAAAAATAATTAAATTATTCAATTTTGTATCGACTAAAGTTATTTTTTTTTAATTTTTATTGGTATTTATGGTAGATTACTACTTCCTATTAAATGCTTGTTCGATACAACTCTTCTTAACCATTAAATATCTAAAATTACTTTAACTAAAAATTATTATTCGTTACGTTTTAAATAGCTGCTGAATACAGTAATTTTAAAGCTATGAAATGGGCATTACCTAAAAGCTTGGTTTTAACAACCAACTGAGATATGTCCATTACAAAAGACCTATAAAAATAAATAAAAAGCTACTTTTGAAAACGAACCACAGAAAAGGATTTAAATTCACTTCGTATCAAGCACCCAACATTTCGCCTTTTGAAAAACTGTTTGAAATTTTCAAGGAACTGATTGTGCACACTTCGGGTGATTTTGACGAAGCAATTGACTGGCTGCGAGAGTTGGACACCGAATATAAACTTACTGATGCCAGCTATACTATCGACGATTTTATTGAAGACCTTAAAAAGAAAGGCTATATTCGAGAGGAAATCAAAGGCGACGGGACTTCGGGAACGGGTCTTACCGCCAAAACCGAGCGACTGATTCGCCAACAAGCCTTGAATCAGATTTTTGGCAACCTCAATAAAAGCGGTTCGGGAAACCACAAAACCAAGCAGAGTGGAGCAGGGGACGAGTTCACTGGCGACTTGCGTGAGTTCCAGTTTGGCGATCCTATCGAAACCATTTCACTTACGGAGAGTTTGAAAAATGCCCAGGTCAATCACGGAATGGAGTCGTTTACCATTACCGAGAACGACTTGATTGTAGAAGACGCCCATTTTAAAGCGCAAATGAGTACCGTTTTGATGATCGACATCAGCCACAGTATGATTTTGTATGGAGAAGACCGCATCACACCTGCCAAAAAAGTGGCGATGGCGTTGGCAGAATTGATTACAACCCGTTACCCGAAAGATACGTTAGACATCATCGTTTTTGGAAACGACGCTTGGCCGATTTCACTCAAAGATGTTCCGTACTTGAATGTTGGACCGTACCATACCAATACCGTGGCGGGTTTGCAACTGGCGATGGACATTTTGCGTCGAAAACGAAACACCAACAAGCAGATTTTCATGATTACCGACGGCAAACCCAGTTGCGTTCGCGAAAAAGACGGTTCGTATTACATGAACAGCAACGGACTCGACGAGTACATCGTTGAAAAATGCTACACACAAGCCGCTCAAGCCCGAAAATTACACATTCCAATCACTACGTTTATGATTGCGAGTGATCCGTATTTGCAGCGGTTTGTTAACGAATTTACCGAAGCCAATCAAGGAAAGGCGTTTTATACCGGATTGAAAGGTTTGGGCGAAATGATTTTTCAAGATTATGAGAGTAACAGGAAGAAGAGGGTGAAGTAAAGCCTCCCTCTCCCGAAGCTTCGGGACTCCGAAGGAGGGGAGTTTTGGAGTAGTGAATTGGAATACACACTATATCACCGACTAGTAACGACTAGCGAATTGGAATAACCTAAAACGAATAACCTACAACATACAACAAAAAATGAAAAACATAAAAACATTCGGGGAATTAAAGAAGTCAGGGTATCAATCCAAGTCGATTAAGGATGAGTTGCGGGACAATCTGAAGAAAAGCATACAGTCGGGTGTTTCGGCATTTCAAGGCATTCACGGATTTGAAAATACGGTAATTCCTGAACTGGAACGCGCTATTTTATCAAGGCACAACATCAATCTTTTGGGACTTCGGGGTCAAGCCAAAACACGTCTAGCACGACTTATGGTGGGATTGCTGGACGAATATATTCCGTTTGTGAAAGATTCGGAAATCAACGACGATCCGTTCAAACCAATATCTCGTTTTGCAAAGCACATGTTGGAACAACACGGCGACGAAACTCCGATAGAATGGCTCCACCGTGACGAACGCTTTTTCGAAAAACTCGCCACGCCAGACGTTACCGTTGCGGATTTGATTGGCGATATCGACCCGATTAAAGCGGCGAATTTAAAATTGTCGTATGCCGATGATCGTGTGTTGCATTTTGGTATGATTCCGCGTGCCAACCGTTGTATTTTTGTTATCAACGAATTACCCGATTTGCAAGCGCGAATTCAGGTAGCTTTGTTTAATATTTTGCAAGAAGGCGACATTCAGATCCGAGGATTTAAGTTACGAATGCCACTTGATATGCAGTTTGTATTTACGGCAAATCCGGAAGATTATACCAACCGAGGAAGTATTGTTACACCTCTGAAAGACCGAATTGGTTCACAAATCTTGACGCATTATCCTGAAAATATCAACATCGCCCGAACGATTACTGAACAAGAAGCCAAGTCGGACGACCGGCAATCGGAGTTGGTTTATACCCCGCTATTGGCCAAAGATATTTTAGAACAAATCAGTTTTGAAGCCCGCGACAGCGAGTATGTGGATGCTAAAAGTGGTGTGAGTGCTCGAATGAGTATCACTGCTTTCGAAAATTTGTTGAGTACGGCCGAACGTCGTGCTTTGATCAATGGTGAAACAGAAACGGTCGTGCGATTGACGGATTTTATGGGAATTATTCCTTCTATTACCGGAAAAGTAGAGCTAGTGTACGAAGGCGAACAAGAAGGTGCAGCATTTGTCGCGCAAAACTTGATTGGAGCTGCTATAAAAACGCTTTTTGAAACCTATTTCCCTAAAATTGAAAAACTGAAACACCCAACGGCTGTTGATCCGTATCAGGAAGTCATCGATTGGTTTTTTAACGAAAGTGGTTTCGAACTCACCGATGATTGCAGCACAGCGACGTATAACTCCATCATTGACGAAATAGAACCCTTGAATAATTTGATTGAAAAATACCAACCCACTTCGCTAATTGAAGACCGAAGATTTTTGAAAGAATTCATTCTTTGGGGTTTGGTTGAGTACAAAAAATTAAGTAAAGAACGTTATGCCGACGGTATGATGTTCAAAGATATTTATGGAAATTACATCAGTAAATTGTAGTTTTTTTAGTTCATAAGTGAAAGCTTCGTTTGGTTTTACATCCGAACGAAGTTTTTTTTGAAGCTTGCATTTCCTCAGTTAATTTTACTCAATAAAAAAGAGCCACAAATACAGGTATTTATCGCTCTCTTCTAATATTTAAATTTTAATTTATACAGTTCCAGGTCCTGAAGTGGTTGTGGGTTGGTCATGTGATGAATCATGATTGGTAAAAGATTGGTATTTTCGGTTGCCGTGTTTTTCCTGAAAATGACGTTCTTCTTTGTTCAATTGCGAACGATCATCGCCAGAAACGTTGTCATTAATTCCAGTCAAATCTTCAACACCTAAGTTTTCCTTTCCATGTTCCCGTTCATGGCGTTCTTTCGCTTCTTGAAATTCGCGTTTTTCTTTTTCGATGTAAAAATTTTCATCTCTTGATTGATTTTCTTTAGTACTCATAGCAACGTTTTTTAAAATTAGTATTCCTAAAGTTACTTTACTTTAAAAGGGAAACCAATTGTTTTAGTTTATTATTAGCACTTGAACTTACATTTATAAAAAAAATACAAGTTGGAGGTGCCAATTCGAAGTCATTATCCCATTTTTTAAGACATTTCCAGCGACTAGAAATACTTAAAAAATAAGTTGAGGTTAGGATTTTTAAAATTATGATTTACAACGTATAATTCTGTTCGGTATATTTAATTGCTTCAATAATTTTTTGAATTTTAGCTTCTTCTTTCAGTTTGTGTTTTTTTCCTAAATAAAAAAAAGCAAATAGCATCCAAGTTAAATAACCAGCAATTGTAATAACGAGGTATAACAAAGGTAAAGGATACAAAACTTCGATAAAATAAAGTGCAAATGCAATGTTCATCAATAGAAAATAAATTTGTGTGAATTGCGTAGTCACAACTTTTTGAAATTGATAATAGGTTTCTAATTTCAATAATAGTTGGTGGGGATTTTGGGTTAAGTCGAGCTTTTTAAGTTGCATCACTTGGTACAATCGAGCTGCAGAAAATCCGATAATTGAGACGGTCATTAAACCGATACCGATAAAAGTAGTCGTTTGTTGAAACGGTAGGATGTTGGCCAAAATCAGTATGAAAACCACAACCGCAAGTAAGATGATTATTTGAGTACTTATTTTTGTATTCAAGGCGCGTTGGGTTTTTTTGGCATCGGCCAAAACAGCATTTACATCGGGCAACTGTGTAGGTTTTTGTTCCTTCCAAAGGTTTTGTAAGTCGTTAAAGTCTTTCATATTTCGAATATATTATACTTAATTGCTGTTTGATTCGGTGTATTTTTACGCGTAAGTTGACTTCTGTAATTTCTGTAATTTCTGCAATTTCCGCATACGGTACTTCCTCTAGTAACAATGTGATTATGAGTCGTTCGATTTCTTTTAATTCACTTATGGCTTTATGTAATATTTGCAGCTGCTGTTCTTTATTGTCGCCTTCACTTTCTAACAAAACGGGCGCTTTTTCGAGGTCGACACTTTTCTTGTTTTTAGAAGAGCGAATCTGATACAAACAGGTGTTGACTGCGATTCTATAAATCCACGTACTCACTTGCGATTCACCTCTGAACGTGTATAACTTTTGCCAAACCGTTGCGAAAACGTCTTGCAGCAAATCTTCCGCTTCCATCAAATTCCCTGTGTAACCCAAACATAGCCGCTGGACTTTCGGAGCGTATTTTTGATACAATTCTTTAAATTGTTGTTCTTGATTGTGGTTCACTTTCTTTATTATTTTTTAGCTTTATTCTATTATTATCAGCATTTATTAAATTAATTATTTGGGCGTTCCCCAAGGGTCGGGCTTTACGTTACAATCTTTTTTGTAGCAAAAAAAGCCACTAAAAAGGATTTTCACTTCAAACTGCGTTCACTGAACTCCGATAAAAATAGAAGTTAAGTGAAGTAATCCCTGACGCAAAATGCTGTAATAAATAGAGCTAAGCGTTATTTTTTAGCCAAAAAGGCATCAATTTGGGCATAAAACCATACGGGTTGGTCGTACATTATAAAATGTTTAGCGTCGGCTACTTCAATCTGTTTGTTTTTCAGCAAAGTATATTGATTTTCATAAATTTTCAAACTGTTTTCTTTAGTCTCAAAAATACTTGCCAAAACTAAGATATCTTGTTTTATTTTTGGTAGTTCTGGACGCAAATCGGTTGTTGACATTTCTACAATTGTACTTCCCAGTGTGGCTCGGTCGCTTTGAAAACTCCAAGTGGCTATTTGACGCGCTCTTACGGGATCGTTTACCTGAAACGCCATTTGCTTTGCCATATTGTCGATGTAACCTTCATCGGGTAAGTTTTTAAAATTTTCAATTACCATTGCTTTGTTGAATTGCGGATTGGTTTTTACTGATTCGGCTGTAGCCAAAGGATTGTAAAGCGCTGAGATAAACGGTACGCCATCCACACAAATGCTTTTTCCAAACAAGTCTGGATGGCTGCTGTGCAACCACAACGTCATAAAAGCCCCTAAACTGTGACCAATTAGTATTGGTTTTTGCAATTTATTCGTTTTTACATAGTGAATAATTTGATCGTGAACGGTTTTTAGAATTTCATCATTTGTAATCGGTTTTGCTGTGCCAAATCCTGCCAAAGTCATTACATGCAATTGATAATTATTTTTCAAATGGTCAACGGTTTCGTTCCAAATTTCGCCACTGCAAGAGTATCCTGGAATTAAAATAATTGGTTCTCCTTTGCCAATAATTTTCACTTCAAAAGCACTACTGTTTTGTGCAAAATTTTGACAAACAATAAAAAAGAAAGCCAGTGTTAAGAATAAATGTTTCATAATAAAATGGTTTTAATGATTTAATTTTTTCTTTGGATACCGATGTGTTTTGATTGTTACAAAAAAAGTTTAATTTATTTGAAAAGAAGTTGATTAACTTGTTTAAACCCTTGAATTTCAAGTTTATTCGTTAAATTTAATTTCGGTTTTCAACAAAAAAAAACAGCACCATTGCGGATGCTGTTTTATACTTTTCAAAAAGAAAAATCTGTTTTATTTATCAATAGAACCTAGAACACGCTTCATAAAAGCATTGAGCGCTTCCTTTTTATCCGTGCCTTCTTTGATCATTTTGTGTACTTCTAACGCGCCGTACATATTGGAAATCAGTTCACCCAAAACGTCCAGTTCTTCATCTTTTAGCGAAGAAACTTCGGTTAAACTTTCTAAAACTTCGATGGTTTCCACCAAATAGTCTTGGTCGTTTTCTTCGATAAACTGTGTCAGATGCTTGATTACAGGTAGTTTCATACTAATTAATTTGCTGAAATTTCACTTACCAAATCAGCCAAAACATCCGCTTTATTGGTTTGTGTTTCGTTTAATAATTTTCCATTTACAAACGTAGCGAAAGTAGGAAGATTAGAAACATTGGCCAATTTTCGAGATTCAGGCGATTTTTCGGCATCTACTAAAACAAACGTCATGTTCTCATTTTCAGTAGCCATTTTCTTGAATTTTGGCTTCATAATTCTGCAATTTCCGCACCAAGAAGCAGAGTATTGCACTACCACTTTTTCGTTCTGCGAAATTAAGTTTGCTAAAGTATCTTCGTTTAATTCGATTAACATAGTTTTAAAATTTCAATGTCAATTTCAACATCAAACTTCAATTATAAAATTTGATATTGTCATTGACATTGTGATTGATATTTAATTAGTTTTGGGCCAAATAAGCAGCAGTACTCAAACGGTCGGCTGCCATAGCATCTTTCCCTTCTTCCCAGTTGGCTGGACAAACTTCACCTTTTTCTTGAACATGTGTGTAAGCGTCTACCAAACGTAAAAATTCGTTTACATTTCTACCTAACGGCATATCGTTTACACTTTCGTGGAAAATTTTTCCAGTCTCATCAATCAGGTAAGTAGCTCTGTAAGTTACATTTGAACCTTCAATGATAATAGAATCAGTCTCTTCACTGTAAGAAGTCGATTCGATGTCAAGAATGCCTAAAATGTTAGCCAAGTTACGGTTCGTGTCTGCTAAAATTGGGTAGGTAACACCTTCAATTCCACCATTATCTTTTGGGGTATTCAACCAAGCAAAGTGTACTTCATTGGTATCGCAAGAAGCACCAATCACCATTGTATTTCTTTTTTCAAATTCCGGTAAAGCGGTTTGAAAAGCGTGTAATTCGGTGGGGCAAACAAATGTAAAATCTTTTGGATACCAAAATAAAAGCACTTTTTTGTTGTTATTCACCGCTTCTTCGAAGATGTTGATTTTTAAATTATCACCCATTTCAGAGATGGCGTCTACTGCAATACTTGGAAATTTTTTTCCTACTAATGACATAATATATTATTTTTATTTGTTGTTTTTTAATGGTGCAAAAGTAGTCAGAAAGTACTGTTGCTACAATCATTTTTGAATCATTATTTATATGTGTGCATAAGATTTATCTATTGGTTTACGATAAGTTTATTTCACAAAAAAAATTCCTGAAAAAAGATACAATTCATTGTTTTTGAACTGATTTTTTTGACTGAAAGTGCAGCAATTTTCACTAAAAAGTTAGATTTTAATCGTACTAACTACCTAGTTTTTATTTGAATAATTCGATAAACCCAACGCCAGACGATTCCTCACCGTCTTTTTCAAATACTCTGGACTTATCACTTGTACACTCTCTCCGTAAGACAAAATCAATCGCTCCAATTCGTAATTGAGGATTACTTTTATTTTTACCTCAAATGTATTTGCATCCAACCATTTGTGTTTTTGGGTTTCGTGAATCGATTTATTTTCCATATACTTACCTGTCAATTGATTAAAATGCAAAACCACTTCTTCAAGTTTAGAATCAATAGGTTTGCTTACTCCAATGATGTCCGAAAAATATTCTTGCCAGTCTATTTGTACGTTTTCGATGAAAGGAACGGTAACGGGAAGCACTTCCTCGATTCTATCAATGGCTATGTTCCAATCTGGTTTTCCGCTTTCGGGGTGCAAACCGAATAAAAACCAGCGGTTGTTGTATTCTTTGAGATAGTAGGGATGAAAAATATAAGAATACGGCTCTTCAGTTTTAAAATCCTTATACGTAATTGCTAAAGGTATTTTATTTTGAACCGCATTATAAAGTGTACTAAAATGTTCAATCCCCTTCAAATCCTGCGAACTATCGAAGCCTATAAACGGTTTTTGATTGGTGGTTGTTTTTAAATCAGTTTTCAACTTGGCGATAATAGCTTGTATTCCTTCAAATTGGGGCATTCCTTCAAATTGCGACAATACCTGAATAGCCGATTGAAACTGATCAAGCTCCACTTCATTCAGGGGTGCATTGTTAATCGAGAAATTCACATCTTCATATCGGTAGATTTTCTTCTTTCCATCTGATAGTTCAGCCAACTCAATATTCCAACCTTCTGCACTCCGCATAAAAGCAATATCATCGCGCAATTGGCGGGTTTTAATACCTTCGGCGTCTCCTGTAATTTCAAAAAGAGATTCGTTGACCGTTTCTAATAATGTTTCGAAACAAAAATTTTTGTAGGGATTACGAAAACATTTGTCTAGTATTTTATAGCGAATTAAAGGGGTTTTCGTGATTGCCATTGTGTGGTTTTATTTATATTTACAAAGTAAAGAATTTGCAAGATAAAAAATTAAAAGTAGCTGTGCAGTAAAAATGCACAATATAATGATAGGTTTGCACTAACAAAATAAATAAGAACAAATGAGTAAAATAGGAATTAAAAATTTTAGAGTTTTCAAAGAGTTTACCGAGTTTGAGATAAAACCAATTACACTTTTAACAGGTCCGAATAATGCCGGAAAAAGTTCTTTTACCAAGCTTTTGTTGTTGCTTAAAAATGGTATTAAAAAATTAAATTTCAATGAAGGACTTCATAATTTGGAGAGTTTTGACAAAGTTTTGAATTGGGAAAATAAACAAAATACTGTAGAATTGTCTTTTGATAATGAAATTCCTTTTTTAACGGATGATTTTAAAGTACAATTAACTTATAAAAAAAATGAAATCAACAAAATTTCCATTTCAAACAACGTAAATACATTACTGAATCTTAGTTTCGTTAGAAATAGTGCTTTTCATAATGAAGATGCACGAAAACTACTTAAAGCTGATGAAGGAGAAGATTTAGGAGAAAGACTGTATGGTGGAAGGCCAGGCCCTTATGATCCATATATTTTAAATTTGAACATTACTTTTTTAATTGATTTGATTTATTCAAAACAATTAAAACAAAAATTTTACGAAATTAAAGAAAACAATGAAGTCAATAAAAAAACCATAATCTTGACTGATTTAGTTGTTGGTAATCACGAAATATTCAAAACTACTTTTCCAGATTTGATTGATTTGCATCATAAAGAAATTGAACTTGACTCTTGTAGAACTTGCGCTTTAAACAATGAAATAAATGCTTTAGAAAAAAATTATTTATTGTATGACATAATTGCAAATGATAAAGTAATCACGCATTTGTATCAAGATAAATTAATTGAACTACAAAATTCTATATTTTCAGACATTAAAACACACTTCGATCCTTTTGACTCTTCATCTGGATCGGATTTAATTTCAATGTTAAAATCAATTTTACCTAATATAAATCAAAGAGTTAAAGATGAAATTATAGGGTTTTTCAAAAAAGAACTACAGACAGAAAATATAATAATAAAAGAAACTGCATTAGGAAATTTAATTTTTATCGAAAAACTTTATGACCAATATGATAACTATAATGGAGATAGAGGATTTTTTCAGAAAAATCTTTTCGACCAGTTTTCAAAATTCATTAACACAAAAGAAAGAATATTTAATAATATAACTTATTTGTCAGCCAACAGAGGCAGTCAAAAAAGAACTTTAAGAAATAAATCTGAAAACGATATAGATGAAATTGTGTTGGATTTTTTTAAATACAAAGATAAATATTTATACTCTCTGGAGGAATATGCAAAAACCTTACCTGAATTAGAAAGAAACTTTATTGGTCTTTTTTACGATAATGATAGAAAATATTTCGATAAAGTATTAGAAATCCTTGAAATCGAAGGCACTCTTGACATAGTTCGGTATGAAAATGTAATTTCAGTAATCTACATCAAACAGAAAGACAAAGATGTTGCATTAGCCGATTTAGGCTTTGGGTTTTCGCAATTGATTCCTATTGTATTAAAGATTATTAATACTGTTGAATCAAATTCAGAAATTTTAATAATTGAAGAACCAGAAGCCAATTTACACCCCAATTTGCAATCCAAATTAGCGGACATATTTGCGTTGACCGTAAAAACTTTTCCGAGGCTTAATTTGATAATAGAAACTCATAGCGAGTATTTAATTAGAAAATTGCAATACTTGACAGCCAAAGGAGATATTAGTCCCGATGATACAAGCATATACTATTTTAATGCCGACAAATATGTAAGCCCGCAAGAGCCAAAAGTAAAGCAAATTGAGATTAGAGAAAACGGAAATCTATCGGATACTTTTGGGCCAGGGTTTTATGATGAAACCACCCGTTTGCAATTTGATTTAATGAAATTGAACCAAGAACAAAACAATTAGTATGGAATTGTATATAGAAAAAGAGTTTTTGGATAATTTTTACCTTGAATTTGATGAATCATCTGCTTCACGTTCCCAGAAAATTGTGGCCACAATTCTAAAAGAGTACGCAGAGGTGGAGTGTTTTATTGATTGCGAAATTGAAACTCTAGAGCAACTTGAATTTTTGAAAAGTGAAAACTCTTTTTTTAAGGCAATTTGCGATAAAAGTAAAAGTCCGTTAGGCGTAAAATCAATAAAAGATCACTTTTTTGACAAGTCAAAATGCGAACAAACTTTGATTTTTACACAAAATAATAAGGATTGGTTTAATGAGGCAGAGCGTAAAGGCGCTTTGTGTTTTTCTTATGAAAATTATCAGCAAAGGATAGAAAATATTGTTCAACAATGTCATTTTAAGATTGATTTGAGTGAAGGGTTTCAGGGGTGGGAACAAACATTACAAAACATTCAGGAATTAATGCCGTTAAACAAAATCATCATCAACGATGCTTATTTATTAGATAAACCCGAATTTTATGAGAGCAATGTTTACCCTCTAATAAAAGCGATTTCGAAGAACAAAAAAACTAAAAAGCTCTTTTATACTGATATTCTGAATAA